>JBOFQC010000756.1:0-2898 GCA_051660725.1 Thermoguttaceae bacterium | reverse complement strand
TAACGTTCGCTTAAAAATAAATAGAGACGAGAAGTGAGGATTTGTAGCCAAGCGTATGAAAAGACCGTTTAACTATACTGTGCTCGTCTGTTTTGGCGATTTTTATGTGACTGATTTACTGTAAATTTTCTTGTCACGCAATATTACGACTTACGTGAATGCCGCTTGTCAATTTTCCTGATTTAGTGTAGAATATGGGACTAATATAAAGTAACATTGCCAGACTTGCGGTTTTGACCGAATGATAGGTTTATTCCGAAGCAACTATAATTAAAAGTTTGTTTTGACGTAGTATACTTCACGTGGTCAATTGCTCGCTTTGTAAACCCTTGCTTTTCCCGCAGGGTAAAGCAAGGAAAATTGATGTTCCATGACCACGCATGGTATAAATATTAGTTTTTTTTTGAACAAATGTCCAACTGCTAACGTATAACAGAGTTAATCGTTTTTCACATAACACATATTCCTTAGGAACTAAAAAATGCCTTACGAGCGATTTACCGACCGTGCGCGGAAGGTGATGCAATTAGCAAATCAAGAAGCACAGCGTTTCAATCACGAATATATTGGCACTGAGCACATCCTGCTCGGCTTGGTCAAAGAGGGTAGTGGCGTGGCCGCAAACGTCCTGAAAAATCTGGATGTCGACCTGCGCAAAATTCGCCTCGAAGTCGAAAAATTGGTCCGAAGTGGTCCCGATTTGGTCACAATGGGCCGACTGCCGCAAACACCAAGAGCCAAAAAAGTCATCGAGTTTTCAATGGAAGAGGCGCGAAACCTCAACCATAATTACGTCGGTACTGAACATATTCTGCTCGGCCTGCTCCGGGAACAGGAAGGGGTCGCTGCGCAAGTGCTCATGAACCTCGGCCTGAAACTCGAAGATGTTCGGCAGGAAGTACTAAATCTGCTCGGACACGGCCTCGATATTGACGATTCCGAACGGGAGCACTCCGAACTTGTCGGAGCCGGCGTACTTGGAGCAACTCCTAACGAAGATTCGCCGCGTCAAGGAAAGTCGAAAACCCCAGCGTTGGACAGTTTCGGACGCGATCTTACGGAACTTGCCCGCCAGAAAAAGCTCGACCCGGTTATTGGACGTGAAAAAGAAATTGAGCGGACAATGCAAATTCTAAGTCGCCGAACCAAAAACAACCCGGTTTTACTCGGTGAAGCCGGTGTCGGAAAAACCGCAATTGTAGAAGGTTTCGCTCAGCGAGTGGTTGACGGTGACGTGCCGGAAATTCTGCTTGACCGACGTATTGTTGTGCTAGACCTCGCAATGATGGTTGCCGGCACCAAGTACCGCGGCCAATTTGAAGAACGTATTAAAGCACTTATGAACGAAGTGAAACGTTCTAAAAACATCATCCTTTTCATTGACGAGCTTCACACATTAGTTGGTGCAGGCGGCGCAGAAGGTGCAATTGATGCGGCAAACGTTCTAAAACCGTCACTTTCACGCGGCGAAATGCAGTGTATCGGAGCCACAACTCTCGACGAATACCGCAAATACGTCGAAAAAGACAGTGCCCTTGAACGCCGGTTCCAAACGGTAATGGTTGATCCGCCGACTTCCAAGGAAGCGGTTGAAATTCTCAAAGGATTACGTGATCGGTACGAAAAGCACCACCACGTACAGATTACCGACAACGCGATTGATTCGGCGGTTGAACTCGCAAACCGTTACATTACGGGCCGGTGCCTGCCGGATAAAGCAATTGACGTAATCGACGAGGCCGGCGCGAGAATACACTTGAAATCAATGACCCGTCCGCCGGACCTGCAGGATATTGACCAGCAGCTTGAAGAACTTAATAAAGTCAAGGAAGCTGCGGTTGCAGACCAGGATTTCGAACAGGCTGCTGCGCTTCGTGACCAGACGGAAAAGCTTAAAAAGAAAAAAACAGACATTCAAAAAGCGTGGCGTGAAAAATCGCAGGAACACAGCGGAGTCGTCGACGATCAGGTTATTGCCGAGGTTGTTTCCAAAATGACCGGTATTCCGCTCACCCGCATGACGGTTGAGGACACGAAACGGCTTATGCGAATGGAAAACGAACTGCATAACCGCGTTATCAGTCAAAACGAAGCAATTGTTGCCATTTCCAAAGCGGTACGACGCAGTCGAAGTGGTCTGAAAGACCCGAAAAGACCGACTGGTTCGTTTATTTTCGCTGGTCCAACCGGTGTTGGAAAAACGCTCCTTGCCAAAGCTCTTGCAGAATTTATGTTCGGTGACGCAGACGCGCTTATCCAAATCGACATGAGCGAATACATGGAAAAGCACAATGTCAGCCGTTTGGTCGGTGCCCCTCCCGGATTCGTCGGATACGAAGAAGGGGGACAACTCACGGAAAAAATTCGTCGGCGTCCTTACTCCGTCGTGTTGCTTGATGAAATCGAAAAAGCGCACCCGGACGTTTTCAACATGATGTTGCAAGTCATGGAAGAAGGGCGGTTGACAGACAGTTTTGGTAGAAATGTCGACTTCCGTAATACAATTGTTATTATGACGACCAATGCCGGAGCAGAAGCGATTAAAAACGAGTCCGCTTTTGGTTTCCAGAAACCGAGTGACGACGCTTCTTACGAAAACATGAAGGAGCGGGTGAAAGAGCAAATTGAAAAGTTCTTCCGTCCGGAGTTTTTGAATCGTTGCGACGACATTATCGTATTCCGTCACCTTACCGACGCGGACCTCGGCCACGTGGTCGAGCTCGAACTTAAAAAGGTTCGTATTCGTCTCGAAGAAAAAGGGCTAAAAATGCTCCTTTCAGACGAAGCGAAAAAGCTGCTCATCAAGCGTGGCAGCAACCTTGATTACGGTGCCAGACCGCTCAGACGTGCAATTGAAGCGAATGTTGAAGACCCGCTTTCCGAAGAACTGCTCAAGGG
>JBOFQC010000755.1:0-3526 GCA_051660725.1 Thermoguttaceae bacterium | reverse complement strand
TTTTCCTGTTGGTCCGTAGAACAACACTCGGTTTTGTTCTTTTTCCCAAATTGCGCTGAATTTGACAGCTCTGGGTCCGTGGAGGCAGAACATCACTCCACAGGAATCGCCTTTGCCGCGTTTTAGTACCGTTTCTGATGTTGGAAACGAATTCATCAATAATTCATGGTCTTGGCATAACGTGTTGTAAACGAAAAAACGTAATTCGGAAAAACTGCTGATATTACTGATTGTATGTGTATCCATTCTTTTACTGGCGAAAACAAAAACAAATGGGCGAAAACTGTCACGTGTAGTTTTTTCTACACCCGCATTACATTCCCTTGTTAGTTAAGATAACTTCATGTTCTCTTGCGATAGGTTGAGTATCGGAATTTCCCTGTCTTATCTTTTGTGGAAATACGTAATTTTGTCAAACTTGAAAAACAGGGCAATCAGGTGTGTTTGGGTAAGATATGCCGCCTTGTTTGTGCAGTAAAACAGTACTATTTTTTAGTCTTTGTTTTTGATGTAATTTTTACTCTTGCCGGGGTATTGAAATCGCAAAACCAATACTGTAAAGTTATAGTATTGTATAGTTTGGCTTTCAGTATTTTTATTCTTGACTTACCCGCAAAATAGAACAATGCAAAAACATTACACAGGACGTATTACATTAGCATCAGTACATCATATAATTAAGTATGTTGCCGTCACTTTAGTTGCAATGCTGCTGATTTCAGGTTCGAGTGCGTTTTCAGCCGACAAACTTCCTAAATACAAAAAAACTGTATTAAACGATAAATTTTTCGCAGAAGGCGCAAACGCTGCTGATTTCAACAAAGACGGAAACCCCGACATTGTCGCTGGTCCGTATTGGTACGAAGGACCGGATTTTAAGGTTAAACACGAAATTTACACTCCGGAAGAATATAACCCCGAAACGTACTCTGACAATTTTCTCTGTTACACCGCTGACCTGAACGGAGACGGTTGGGTTGATTATTTTATTTGTCCGCATCCTGGTCAGGATTCGTATTGGTTCGAAAATCCGAAAGGTAAAGACGGTCATTGGACAAAACACACTGGCATACCGAATCTCGGAAACGAGTCGCCGATGTGGGGAGAAATTATACCCGGTAAACCCGGCCCCGTATTCAACATGGACGGCTACCTCGGCTTCGGAACATTTGAAGTAAAAGACGGCAAAACTGAATGGACTTTCCACCCGGTGTCAGAAAAAAACGAACAATTCCAACGGTACACACACGGTATCGGTTTTGGCGACATTAACGGCAGTGGTCGCGTCGACATTATCGGTCAAGGTGGTTGGTGGGAACACCCGGAAAATTATGACGGAAAGAGCCCGTGGAAATTTCATCCATTCCACTTCGCTGACGCCGCTGCTCAAATACTTGTTTTCGACATTGACGGAGATGGCAAAAACGACATTGTCACCGCTTGGCACTGTCACCTTTTCGGACTCGTTTGGTATAAACAGGTTCGTGACGCCAACGGAGAAATAACTTGGGAAAAACATGAAATTCTTACTCCGACCCCGGACAAGGAATCGAGCGATTTCCGTGTTAGCCAGCTTCACGCTTACGATGTGGCCGACTTCAACGGAGACGGAAAAACTGATTTTGTCACCGGCAAACGTTTCTGGGCACACGGCTCGAAAGGCGACGAAGAACCAAACGCTCCCGCACTCGTTGTGTGGTTCGAACTGAAACGTGACGGAAAAGGTGGTGCCACGTTTACACCGCACGTTATTGATGATAACAGTGGTGTCGGCACTCAGGTCCGTGCAATTGACTTGAACAAAGACGGCACCCCGGACGTTGTGGTAAGCAACAAAAAAGGTACTTTCGTTTTTCTAAGCGAATAGTGAAATTTAGAATTACTCGATTTGAACAGCGAGCCGCCGACTGACCTTGGCGGAAGCGAGCCGCCAACGTTAGTTGGCGGGTAAAGTACTGCCTTTCATTTAGAGGAAACCCAAAAATAAATCTTGAAATGCTAAGACTTTACGTATTATTTCTGTGCGTGCTTTTTTCTTTGATTTCCAGCCACGCATTTGGACAGATTCTTGACACCGAAAGCGAAGCGGCGCAGGTCAACGAAGCAATTGATCAGGCGGTGCGGTTTCTTAAAAGCAGACAACTTGCCGACGGGTCGTGGGATGACACCACGTATAAGGTCGGTGCCTCTGCTCTTTGTACACTTGCGCTTATTAGCTCCGGTCTGAAAAAAGATGATCCGGCGGTGTCAAAAGCTCTTGTTTTTCTGCGAAAGTATTCGCCGGACAGTAAAGAGATGTATAGGCCGGTTTATTCTGTTTCGCTGCAAACAATGGTCTTCTCTCTTGCCGATCCGCAGCGTGACAAGGCGTTGATTCGCAAGAATGTCGATTGGCTGCAAAAACAGCAAAACAGTTCGGATAAAATGGACAATCTCCAACTCGGCGGTTGGGGATACGGAAACGACCCCGGGTACGCCGATATTTCGAATACGCAGTTCGCAATTTTGGCCCTTTACGAAGCAGAACGAGTTGGTGTCACTTGTGATCCGAAAGTCTGGCAATTAGCCAAAACCTACGTTGAAAATATGCAAACCTCAGAAGGCCGCATGGGTGGGTGGGGGTACAGCAGAACAAGCAGATCCGCAACGGGCAGCCTGACCTGCGGCGGTCTTGCCAGCTTGATAATCGCTGCCGGAATGGTCGACCAAGGTTCCGCTTTCGCTGAAGGAAACGATATTTACTGCTGCCTGGACGGTGACACCAAAGACGCAATAAACATACGCCGCGGCTTTGCATGGATGGAAAGTAATTTTTCAACGACAACGAATCCGAAAGGGGGAAATAGTTGGCTCTACTATTACCTTTACGGTGTCGAACGTGTCGGACGCATGACCGGGCACCGTTTTATCGGTAACAAAGACTGGTATCGAAATGGTGCCGAATCACTGTTAAAATTCAGAATGGGTAAAACGCACTGGGCTGGCAGCCCCGGTGAAAGCGATCTGATTGCGACTTCGTTTGCGCTTTTATTCCTTTCGAAAGGTCGGCGTCCGATTTTGCTCTCGAAAATCCAGTACGGCGAAGACGGTTCCTGGAACGCGCACCCGCAGGACATCAACCATTTAACGCAGTTCGTTGAAAAACAGTGGAAAATGGACATGACGTGGCAGACGATAGATTGGGAGTTGGCAACGGAAGAAGACCTCTTACAATCGCCGGTTCTTTATATTTGCGGCAACCAGAATCCACTTATGCGTGACCGTGAAAAAGCGGACGTTATCGTTGCTAAGCTCCGAAAATATCTCGATTTAGGTGGATTCATTTTTGCCGAAGCGTATCAGGACGACGAGACTTTTGACGCCGGATTTCGGGCTCTGATGAAACGGGTTTTACCGGAAGACGATTACGAATTCAGGCTTCTCGAGGAAGATCACCCGATCTGGTCGGCTGAGATTCCGGTTGCAACGAACCAGATTCGACCAATTGAAGGAATTGATTTCGGCTGTCAAACCCGGGTCGTTTATT
>JBOFQC010000754.1:0-2408 GCA_051660725.1 Thermoguttaceae bacterium | reverse complement strand
CATAACAGAACC
The DNA here is from genome assembly GCA_051660725.1 of Thermoguttaceae bacterium. Lineage (GTDB taxonomy): Bacteria > Planctomycetota > Planctomycetia > Pirellulales > Thermoguttaceae > JAVBSX01. Next base: position 2,396 of record JBOFQC010000754.1, on the reverse strand, counting down.
CACTACGGGGTTCTTGTTACGATTTCATGTTCTTTCTACCATAACACAACATCTACGATGTTGAGGATGAGTAAAAATTATATCCTACACAAACGAACCGTGTATAACAATTATTAAAACGCTCTAGGATGTTATGGACAAGGGCAGTCGTAATGCCTTCAACTTTATCACATGTAAACATTTCGGTAACCAAAATCGCCATACGCAACGGGTGATTCATGTAAACGGTCTTCGATTTCAAACCGGGGTGCGATGAATAATCCATGAACATTACAAATTCAATAACCTTTGCAATATCCTTTTTTTCCGAAGGTGAAAATTGCGACACGGCTTCTTTGAATTTTTCAAATGCCTGGTCGGGCGACAGCTGATCTTGCTGCCTCAAACGCATTGTTAATTCGTAACGAAACATCTTTTTGGCAAGTCCTTAGGCCGCATCGGCGATTCTTAAACTCGGTTTTTCGGTGAAGTGCGCGGGTCCGTTCTCTCGGTCAATTTCTACGATCAGATTACGCATTTGCTCAACGGAAAGCCACTGACTATTGTTGCCGCTGTGGTATTCAAAATCGTTTTGGACCGGTTTTCCAGAAAGTTTTTTCAGGTTGGGATAATCGTCGGGATAGATCACATAATGGTCGTCCATCTCAATCGTATTTCGTGCGTCCTCAACTGAAATCATCATTTCATGGATTTTTTCTCCCGGTCGGATTCCTATTTCCTTGACAGGGAGCTTCGGGGCCATGGCTTTGGCTAAATCGGTCATTTTCATCGACGGAATTTTCTTGACAAACAACTCGCCACCGTTCATGTGTTCCATGGCATGATTGACCAAATCAATCGCACTGTCCAGCTTCAGCCAGAACCGAGTCATGCGGTAATCGGTGATGGGTAGCTCCTGCACTCCTTCACTCAATAGTTTCTGAAAGAATGGAATGACCGATCCCCGGCTACCAGCGACATTCCCATATCGGACCACAGAAAACTTTGTCCGTTTTGTGCCCGAATAGACGCTGCCTGCAATGAAGAGCTTGTCGCTGCAAAGCTTTGTCGCCCCATAAAGGTTGATCGGCGAACACGCCTTGTCGGTACTCAACGCGACCACTTTTTTGACACCTCGATCAATGGCCGCCTCAATGATATTCTGGGCACCGAGGACATTCGTCTTGATCGCCTCAAAGGGATTGTATTCGCAGGCCGGAACCTGCTTGAGCGCAGCGGCGTGTACCACCATGTCGATTCCGTCGAAAGCTCGCATCAAACGTTCCTTGTCCCGCACATCGCCGAGAAAAAAGCGGAGCTTTTTGCTCCCAGAAAACTCAGGCATATTCGACATCTCGAATTGCTTGAATTCGTCCCGTGAGAAAACAACGATCCGCTCCACGCTCGAATACTCTCGCAATACTCGGTGAATAAACTTCTTTCCGAACGAACCGGTTCCGCCGGTGACTAATATCGATTTTCCAGAAAACATCTTCCCTGATTCTTTTGGTTGATTTTTGGGTTATACCGAAAACGGGGATAAATTGTTGCTTTCTCCTTAGGAAAACAGGACAATTTCTACCCGTTTACAGTATAGTCGAACTGAACGAGTCACCATCCCCAACATGTGGAGGGTATTCTAGAAAAAAAAGAAAAATCGGTCAAGAGCAATTTTTACAAGCAATTTTTACATTTTTTTAGCTGCACCAGGCCATCTTCAAGTTTCACGGTTAAAATCCGAGTCGCTTTGCGATACTGAGCGGATCGAACAAGCATTTTTCCTGACATCTCGGAATGTCTGCTCCTTTTTTCGTAGCAATTGCGTCAAAGAAACCGCAATGTTCGTCAGCACCGTCCAAATTTTTCCACCGGAACCCCGTAATACATGTTTGTCATCCTCGTATTCGCGGTCTTTCGCCGAATGAAGACAATTTTCCACATCCATGTGTTCCTAAATTATCTCTTGAAATCCAGATGCTGATACCTTTGATGTATCAAGAGAACTCACATAATAGCGAGTTTCGTAAGAGAGAACTTTGCCTGCTCGGGGACTTCTTTGTCAAGACGAAGAAGCGCATGGCACCCTCGTATTCCGCCAGTTCTAAAACTGTGGATAAAGCCGCTTGAGTTTGATTCGGGACTTGTCCGTCGTAAATTGCCAATCGACGGACTTAAGACCTCGCTCGCTCCGCTGAAAATCGCTCATACAATGATCCTATTTTATGAGTGTTCAAATTGTCCATCACCAACACCACCACCACCACTGCTGCTGCTTCAGGAAAATCTACGTCCAATAACTGCGCTATCTCCTCCGCAAAATCTAATTTAGTTCGCCTTTCTCGTACAGAAATTCGTCGCCAATTTCCAAGCGGCTGACAAAACATAAAATTTGTTACAGTCCCATTACGCTCATATTG
>JBOFQC010000753.1:0-6855 GCA_051660725.1 Thermoguttaceae bacterium | reverse complement strand
GTCGGTAATATTCGCTTCGCTCACGCTAATTACGCCGATTTGCCGGACGCTTTGGAAATGCTCGGTTATAAACCCACTAAGCCGCCGGTTTTGGACGGGATATTGTTGGACATTGGCCTTTCCAGTGACCAGTTGGCGGACCGGGAGCGGGGATTCAGTTTCGAAGCGGACGGACCGCTCGACCTGCGATTCGACACTTCGGAAGGTAGGCCAGCCCACGAATTTCTGACGTTCTGGAGCGAAGAACAAATCGCAAACATTATTTACGAATACGGCGAAGAAAAATTCAGCAGACGAATCGCGAAAGAAATCGTAAATAGACGTCGGGAACAGAAACCGATCCGGTTCGCTCAAGAACTTGCCGAACTCGTCAGGAAAATCGTGCCGAAAGAACGCCGTTCTGGACGTGACAGCCGCGGTAATAAATCGGTTAGTATTGATCCGGCTACGCGTACTTTTCAAGCTCTCAGAATTGCCGTAAATGATGAACTCGGTTCGCTGAAAACAATGCTTTCACAAGCTAGCCGATTTCTAAAACCCGGCGGACGAATCGCGGTTATTAGTTTCCATTCGTTGGAAGATCGAATCGTTAAAAATGCGTTCAGAGACGACGCGAACCTTGAAATTCTTACAAAAAAACCTGTACTTGCTACTGACGAGGAAATACTGCAAAACCCGCGTTCTCGTAGCGCAAAACTTCGTGTTGCAGCAAAAATTATCTCGTAGCACGGCATACGAAGGGTGCCGCTCAGGCATTAATTGCCAGCACTTCGTGGAATTTTCTTGATATTTCTTAAAAATTTCTTGATTTTTTATAGAATTTTCTAAATTTTTTCAAAAAATTAAATCCGGCCAGTGGATTTGTTCGTCAAACTTTGCGTATACTAACATATACTTAAATAGGGTTAGCGGGTTATAGGGTGAACAGGTGAGAAGCGAGCTGACCAACGGGAGGCGATTTACTTAACGCGAAGCGTATTGCCTGGACGGCAGGTCCCTGTAAACCTTCCTGCTCCAATTTGTACAAATACGGACTAAACTTAATCTTAGGAGTTCGACATGAACCTAAAATGTATTTTGCGTGCGACTTTTTTATTCTTGTTCGCAGTAACGACAATCTTCTGCTTGGCCATTTCGGCATACTCGCAGGAAAAATCGACAGAGTCAGCAGGACCGGAAAAGACGATAACAACTGTTTACGTCCCTTTTGATAAGCTCCAGAAAACTTTCGAGCAGAATGGACGCGGAGTGTTCTTGCCTTACGACCAATTCCAAAAGTTGTGGGACGCTGCTCAAACCGACAAGCAGAAACCTCTACCAAAGCCGGAAGTTCCGATCTCGTTTATGATTAACGAGATAATAAGTGAAGCGAACATTGTTGACGAAATTGTTCAAGTCGAATCTAAAATTCGAATTGAACTTCTTAAAAACGGTTGGCTCGAAATTCCACTCAAACTTTCGGATGCTGCAATAACCAGTGCCGAAATTGACGGACAGCCGGCACGAATTCTCGGCGAAACAGGTAAAGGGTTTCGGTTGCTTATAGAATCGAAAATCACACCTCCAGCCGAACAAACCGCAACTGGAACGGCTGAAGCAGGAACGCAAGTTTCGCCTGAAACGCAAAAACCGGAAGCCGCAGAAACGGCAGAAGCTCTGAAAGCTACGAATTCAGAAAACGCAAATTCAATTTTGCTCGTTTTAAAATATGCCAAGAAAATTGATAAATCGCCGGGAAGAAACAGCGTTTCGTTTGAGATACCGCAGGCACCGATCAACCGTTGGACTGTGCGGATTCCTGAATCTGATGTAAAAGTCGACATCGCGCCGTTGATTGCGGCAACGGAAGAAAAAAATGACAAAAACGAAACGGTTCTTCTTGCGTTTCTCGGTACTTCGCCGGTTGTTCGAATCGGTTGGACACCAAAAGCAGAAGGCGCAACCGGGCTGGATGCATTAATTTTCCTGCAAATGGATGAACGCGTCCAAATCGAAGACGGTGTGGTACGAACCGAAGCTCGTTTGGATTACACAATCAGCCGTTCTCCCGTTGAAAGACTTTCAATTGAAGTGCCAAACGACCAGAAAGTGGTCGAACTGCTCGACGCAAATGTACGTCAATGGTCAGTAAATCAAGGCGAACATTCGCAAACGATTAATGTCGAATTATTTGAGCCGGCCAAAAACCAACAGTCACTTATCTTAAAACTTGAACGCTTTGTGACACCAGAAGACACGTTGGTGACGATTCCCACAATTAGTGGTGTCGGGGTTTCAAGACAACAGGGTGTCCTTCTTGTACGTAGTGCCGAGGAATTAAGCACCGACGTGAAAAACTGCAAAGGGTTGATGCAAATTGATCCGAATGAATTGGAACAACCGGTTCCTTTGTCGCAGCAACGTGGTGGTATGGGTGGCACCAATCGCGCTCCGGGGCCAAACAATCAGCAGGTGGTGCCAAGCTCGAAATGGGATTACGCATATCAGCTTTCTTCCGCAAACTACGAACTTGAGCTGCAAACCTCGAAAGTGAAGCCGCGAATAACAGCGGAAATGGAAGTCGCCGGAAGTATCGGAACTCGTTCTTTGCGGTTGGATATAAATACTGTTTACAACATCGAACGAGCCGGCGTTTTTTCTTTAGAATTTGATATTCCAAACGAGTATCACGTTGGAAATATTAATAATTCTAACACTCACGGTAATATGCAGCAAACCCAGAGAGCCGAAATCGAATCGACTTCCATAGATCGGATATCAGACACGACATCACGCTTGAAAATCAACTTGTCACGCAGAGCCATTGGCACCGTTGCGGTCAAGATTGGGCTCACCAAGGAAATTGACGGAACTAATCTGCTAACATCAACGGGCAAACAAGTTGATATTGCAATGTCCTTTCCTCATGTAGCCGGAGAATACATCGAAAGCTGCGAAAACCAAGCGTTTATAAGTGCAGACAGCTGTTTACGGGTTACTCTTGCCGACTCTACCGGCATGCAAACGATACCGTTGAATCTCGCACGGCAAAAATGGACAGGGCAAAGTGGCACCCCGACTATTTACGGGTTCATGTTCGGCAAAGAAGAAGCCAAAGCGGAATTCAAAGTGGAACGTCGTAAACCGCAAGTTACCGTTCAGGAATTACTCTCAGTCAATGTCGCCGACGGAGTTGTAAAATACACGGACAAAATCAGCTTCGACGTACTGTACAGTGGTATCAAGTCACTTCGAATTGATGTGCCCGAAAAAATTGCCGACAAAATCCGTAACCTGACGAGTTCGATCCGGGATTCAAAAATGATACCACAACCCGAAGATGTCGAACGCGGCTATGTCGCAATGGTTTTCGAATTCGAAAACGACTTCATAGGTAACGGGAACATTGAACTTACCTGGGAAGATGAAATGAAACAGCTGGACGTTGGCAAATCGGTAGGGATTCCGATACCGCGTCTGATACCACGAAACGTTGACCGCTCATTTGGTCATATCCTGATTTCGAAGTCGCAAACAATTGACTTGGGCGAAACCGATGAGACGCAGGGTTTACGTGCGGTTGATCCGCAACATGATATTCCTGCAGCAAGCCCGATTGTTGACGCCACTGCCGCTTTCGAGTTCTACGATAAATGGGCACTTGAGCTGATTGCGACGCGGTACAAAAATGAAGACATGAAACAGACGAGTATCGAAGACGGGCTTCTTGAAGTCGTTTCTGTTCGCAACTCGAACATGTTGACCGCACGTGGTGTTTACAGAATGCGGAGTGTAAAACAGCGACTTCAAATTGAACTTCCGCAAGACGCGAGTGTTCTCGGCGTTAAAATTAACGGAAAGGCGGTTGTTCTCGAATCCGCTGACGCCACATCCGCACGGGGTAACAAAATATATATGATACCGTTGAATGCCGTTGTTCCTGACACGCCGTTTGTGTTTGAAATCCGGTATTCGTATCCCGGTTCTGTTGCTAAAATTGAAATTCCCAAATTCCCGGGCGAGATGAACAACCAGGCAGCCGCTTCGAACTCGCAAGGTAAACCGGGTGATACCGCAACTGAGTCCAAGCCGACAACAGACGAATCAAACACGGCTGTACAGCAGATGTATGTTTTGGCTTACGTGCCGGAAGAAAAGATCGTAACTGGTTTCAAAGGACCGTGGTCGCCGGGATTTCAATTTACATCAACATCCAACTTTAATAATACGAAGACGAAACATGATATATCAGGCGTCGAAACCATGCGTAGAGTTGCAATGGATAACAATCCTACAACTTTCCCGGTTGACGGCAACATCTATGTATTTTCTGCTCTCCAACCGGGGTGTGAGCCTGATGACGCTTTAAGGTTGTCTTTGATAAACGAAAACCTGCTTAAAATCATAGCCATTATAATAATTGGTGTCATGGGTGTTGTTCTCGTGTTCTACAGTTGGAGCTGCAAGTTAAAATTTGTATTTGCTGTTGCAGTGGTGATGTTGGTTTTCGGGGTGTTCTGTCCGACGTTGATGTCGTATTTCGTTTGCCAATCAGTGTTTGAATCAACAATACTGCTTGTGGCGGCGCTGTGGGTTTTGGCCGGTATTTTCGAATGCGGAAAAGGAATCGGACAGAAATTCCTGAGTTGCTGCACGAGACGTTCATCAACATGTGACACAAACGCAAGTTCAACGGAGAGCAATGTCAATGAAAAAAATGATTCTGCTGATTCTGCACATTCACAAACAGAAAAAGCGATGATTGGTGAGAACCAGGCACGTGACACCAAAACTGAAGGTTCACCAAACAGTGAAAATGTTGAGAGCGAAAATAAAAATGGATAATCAGTTCCTAAAGTAAACATTTTGGGAACTAAATTTTGTATATAAAACTTTTCCAGTTTGCCTCGGAGCCCTGCTCCGGGGAGCCCAACGTCGAGCAATTTATGCCTAATGGCAGGTTCCTCCGCGGCTAATATACAAAATTATCCTGACGCTCATTACACTTCTGTAAACATTACTTTTTCATATAAACAGAACAATGAAAATACAATATACAAAACAGTTCCGTGTTTGTGGTATCATCGGAATTTATAAAACACAGGTATTACTCACGTTGCTTTTGTGCTGCGTTATCTCTACTCAGGCGTTTTTCAGCTCAGAGAAAATGCTTCGTGCAGAAACGATATCACGAGCAAGAAATGCTTCGGGCACAGGTTCAGAAAAAACGACTGAGGTAAAAACTCCAATCCGTGAAATATATGTGCCTGAGAACGAACTTGGTACAGTGCTTGCCGGATGTGTTGACAGCGTTTTTCTCAAACGGACTGAATACGAAGATTTGCGAGCCCATGCGGAAAAAATCGAATCGCAAAAAAAAGAAGAAGCCCGCTTGGCAGGCCTTGAGACCCCACCTCCGGTGAGCTGTGTACTTTTGGCGTCAAAATACGAAGTTGTCATTGGGGACGAACGAGCAGTAATCAACGGTACTCTCGAACTGGAAACGTTTTCCGATGATTTGATTCAAGTCAAGTTTCCGATCAGCAATGTGTTTCTGACGAAAGCACTTGACGGTTCTGAACCGGCGAGAGTCAGTTATCTGACATCACCGATACCGTCGTCAACAATGCCGAAGTCATCGCAAGCAATCTCTTCAGAGATGCAAAACCTTCAACTAAGCACTGCTCCAGAGAATAAAGAGCTTATTCTTTTCTTGAATAAAAAAGGAAAGCACGTCATTACTTTCCAGTTTTTTACACCGCTTTCGGTTGATTCGACGCAGCAGATGTTAAATTTCGAGGTTCCGCGTGCGCCGCAAACGCAACTGGAGCTTCAAGTTCCGGGCGACGTCGAGTTGAAAAGCGGCCCCGCAGTGATAAAGCGAAATGTTACTGGTGAAGGCTCGAATCGTATGACGTCATTTGATTTGCTCGACGAATCTGGTAGTGATATTACAAACAATTCGTCGCAAAGACAAGCGATTCGTAATACTAATATCGTCCTTTCGTTAAACAGTCACAAGACACGTGCTGTCAAAACGGTGCTAACAAGAAGTGTGCAGCTAAATGAAGTTGCCGAAAGTTATCTACGCATTCACGCAACGGTGTCACTTGATATTTTGCACCAGCCGATAAACGACTTCAAGGTAAAAATACCTGAAGGTTTCGAGGTTACAGATGTGCATTGCATGCAAATGAACAAGTGGAAAATGGAAAACGACGTCATAGACGTTCAGTTCCGTGAGCCGGTGTCAGGAAAAGTTTTGATAAATATTTCGGCAATTAACAATTTGAAAAATGAATCTCAACTGCTTAAGTCGTGGAAATTTGCGAGAATTGAGCCGCAGGAATCAGATTCTAATATTGCCGTTATTGGATTGCTGGTTGACACACTTCTAAAATTTAACGAGCTAAAAAGTGACAATCTGATTCAAGTTGACACCTCAGTTTTAACCAACTCGATTCCGCCGAGTGTGTTTGACGCCCCGCCCGGTTCTCCAGCAGTAAGAGTTGTAGCTGCGTGGTTTGCACCGCAGGAAGATTGGAATGTAAGTGCTGAATTCACGCATCCTCCGCAAGAACTTGCAATTCAGAGCAATTCCTGGCTTTCAATGAATCAGCGTGAAGTGCAGCTTTATTCTGAGTTTCTGATTACGCCGTCATCTGAAAAGTTATTTTCGGTAAAACTCACAGCGCCCTCTGATTGGCAGATTGACCAGGTTTTCGGTCCAAATGGCGTCAAGCTCGATTTTGAAAAAGATAAAGAGATCAACCCAGTCAATGTAGCAAATGGAGTTAATATTGACGCCGCTGATGTTACTAAAAACACAGAAAACGCCAGCCAGGCGAATGACGGTGTCAAACATGAAGATAGCAG
>JBOFQC010000752.1:0-1707 GCA_051660725.1 Thermoguttaceae bacterium | reverse complement strand
GTTGCCGGTTTAATTGAGCTTTGTCGCCGTGAGTCAATTGATGTCATTTCAATACGAGATTCCAGATATCCGCAGGTTTTGCGAACAATTTACGACCCGCCGGCGATTCTGTACGTTAAGGGGGAAATAAAAGAGCACGACGCACTTGGAGTCGCAGTTATCGGAACACGGAGCATGACTTCATACGGAAAAAAAGTGACGGCTCTTTTGACTCGTGGGCTTGCTCAATATGGTGTCACAATTATTAGCGGTTTGGCAAAAGGAATTGACGGCGTGGCTCACAAAACCGCTCTGGAATGTGATTGCCGCACCGTTGCCGTTCTCGGAAATGGTATTTGCCGCATTTACCCGAAAGAGCACACAGCCCTTGCGGACAAAATTGCGGAAAACGGCGCGTTGATTAGCGAATATCATCCGTTGATGGAACCGAGCAAAGGAACTTTTCCGCAGAGAAACCGCATCGTTGCCGGCTTGGCTCTTGGCGTTCTTGTCACTGAAGCACCAAGAAAAAGCGGTGCCATGATTACGGCAAGGCTTGCTAACGAAAATGGTCGCGACATTTTCGCCGTGCCGGGAAACATTGACTCCGCTGCTTCGCAAGGGTGTCACCAACTTCTCCGTGATGGTGCGACTTTGGTCGAGTCAGTGGACGACATTTTGGAGACACTTGGTCCGCTTTTGGCACCACTTAAATCAATTGACAAGAAAAACTTCGAGCAAATCCAGACCCGGCACCCCGGTGAATTGCAACTCAACGAAGTGGAACACACGGTTTTGTACGCAGTTGGTATCACGCCGACACCACTCGAACTTGTAATCGAAAAAAGTGGATTTTTGCCCCACCAGGTAACCGCTGCCCTTGCGGTCCTTGAAGACAAGAAAATCATTCGCCGCGACGAAGAAACCGGCGGTTTTGTACGGATATAAAAAATTTTTTGGTGATTGGCATGAACGACGATTCATTACACCGTTACCGGCGTCAAACCGCATTTTCGCAGCTTGGCGTCACCGGACAGAAACAGCTTTTACGGTCAAAAGTTTTGATTTGCGGATGCGGTGCCCTCGGAAACGCTGTTGCGACAATACTTGCCCGGAGTGGTGTCGGTTTTTTACGCCTGATTGATAATGACACCGTAAGCGTTGACAATTTGCACAGGCAGATTCTATTCGACGAAAATGACGCCGAAGTCGGCGCACAAAAAGTCGAAGCGGCTGCAGAAAAACTCTGGGCCGCAAACAGCGACGTTACAATTGAAGCGATTTCCGTGCGGTTTGACGCTGAAAACGCCGACGAACTTGCTGCCGATGTTGATTTAATCGTCGACGCAACTGACAATTTCCGAACCCGGTTTTTGCTCAATCAAACAGCGGTAAAACTGAACAAGCCGTTTGTTTCGGCTGGCGTGCTCGGTGCTTCCGGTCAGGTACTGGTTGTGCTGCCCGGCGTGACACCGTGTCTGGCTTGTTTGGCACCAAATCCCGAAAACGGGGCAAGTGACGCCAACCTTGACACTTCCGGAATAGAAACGGCAGGTGTGTTACCGCCGGTTGTAACATTTGCCGCTTCCCTTGAAGCCGCAGCGGCCATTAAGATTTTAAGCGGCAACCTCCAAGCGGTGTCAAGCGAAATGTTTACGTTTGACTTGTGGGAAAACCGATTTGTAAAACTCGACACTAGCGCCCGCGACCCTAAATGTCCCGTGTGCC
>JBOFQC010000751.1:0-4552 GCA_051660725.1 Thermoguttaceae bacterium | reverse complement strand
CAGGTGAGCAGGTGAGCAGGTGAGCAGGTGAGCAGGTGAGCAGGTGAGCAGGTGAGCAGGTGAGCAGGTGAGCAGGTGAGCAGGTGATTCGAAATTATCTAACTTCTAGCTCCTTAAAAACCAGTTCAGATTTTTCGTGCAGGTCAATAAAATTCGATTCTACCTTTTTATGTTTTTCCGTCAATGGTACGAAAAAGTAACGAGTAACCGTTTTTTGCCTTATTTTTTCCTGCGACTATTGTATTTATAACGGGATAATTTATAATTATTTCAATGTTGTTATCTAATGTCATCACCGCTGAACAATATGTGATGAAACCGGGCTGTTCTTTTTTAAATTCTTTGTATACTGGGGACTGTTGGAAATTCCTGAAGTTGGGCAAGACGTGCTTTACGATGTAAAGCGTTTATCGAAAGTGAAGTTATTTGCTTCTGGATGATAAACGTCGCTGACTGGTATTGGATTTTGTGACGTCGTTAGTTGAGTGCTGCATTATCTTTATGGAAAACAAAGGTAAAGAAATCAACCGACATGAAAGCGAAACTACCGATAAAAAGAAGAAACGAAAAAAACCTTCTTTTACCGAGCGGGTAAAGAGACTGTTTACAATAATCCAGATGTGTCAGCACAGTCGTATGACGACTAATGACCTCGCTGCTATTTGTAAAACGCACAAAAGAACGATATACCGTGACATAAATGTTCTCCGAAGCCTGGGAATGGTAGTGTCCAGAAGCAGTACCGGTTCGCGTTTGCGGATTTCCAGTCCGGTGAATATACCGCCGATGCTTTTCACTTTGAACGAAGCTTTCACGCTTTTGACAATTTGTTCGGAGGCGATTCGGAATCCGCAATTTCCATTTTTTGAAGAGGCGGACGAAGCTGTCCAAAAACTACTCAGTTTGTTTCCGACAAAAATACTTGAAGATTTAAGGCAATTAGCTGGTATAATTTTTCTGCGAAGAGAGCCGGTAAATCCGCATAAAACTTCAAAACCAATTTTTAAGGCGATGTGCGAAGCTTTGGTTTACCGCCGAGCTGTCAGAATTTGGTACAAAAGTCCAGTTGATTCGGAAGAAATATGTACGCTTTTGTTTCCTTATCAGATCATGTTTGCTAAACACGCTTGGTACATAATTGGAAGAGCTTCACTTTTCAGACAAACGCGAACATTCCATGTTGACAGAATAAGACGAATAGAAATAACAGAAGACGAGTACCAGATTCCGCACGGCTTCTCGTTGGAAAAATATTTGGGAAACGCCTGGAGCATAATCTCCGAGTCGGGACCGGACAAAGAAGTGATTGTTCGCTTCTCGCCGCTTGTCGCACAAAATGTGTCCGAAGTGTCGTGGCACCGTACTCAAAAAATAGTCAAAAGGGCAGATGGTTCAATTGATTTTCACGTCCAGGTATCTGGACTTAACGAAATTTTGTGGTGGATTTTAGGCTACGGAAAAGAAGCTGAAGTAATCAAACCACTTGAATTACGCGAAAAAATTCGTAATCATGTATGCGCATTGAGCGAAATGTATATTTCGGAAGAAGCCAGCTCGCTGAATCCGAATTATCATCCGCCTTCACTGAATACTATGAAACACCCTTTGGATAAAAATGGAAAAGTTAATTGAGACGCTGATTCTCGCAATTGTGCAAGGAATCGGAGAATTTCTACCAATCAGTTCGTCAGGACATATAATAGCGGTCAACGATTTATTTCTTGTGTGCGGATTATCGTCACTTCCCGACCCCGTGTTGCTCGGAATTCTACTGCACTTCGGAACTTTAATTGCCGTTTTGGTTGTATTTTGGCGACGAATTGTTTCGCTTTTTACTTCTGACCGTCGAGCTTTGGCTCTGATCTTAGTCGGCACAATTCCAGCCGTTATTATTGGTTTGCCGCTGGAAAAATACTGCAAACCATTACTCGAAAGTTCGCTTCTGACCGGTTTTTGCTTCATTGGAACCGCTTTTCTGCTTCTTTACACGATTAAGATTGAAAAGCATGAGCCGGGCAAGCTCCAGTACAGGAATATGTCCTTTTTCGACGCTCTCTTTATCGGACTGTTTCAAGGAATCGCAATTCTACCCGGTTTTTCAAGAAGCGGTTTTACAATTGTGGCCGGCCTGTTCCGTAAACTTAAACGGGAGGAAGCGGCAACGTTTTCGTTTCTGCTTGCGATTCCGGTAATTGGCGGGAAAGGGTTGCTCGAAATATTCAAACTTTTAAAAAATTCCGGCACTGATAAATCGAGCGACTTTGCGCTGCTTTTTCTCGGAATGTTTGCGAGTTTCGTTGTCGGTATCATCTCGTTGATTTGGCTGCTCAAATGGTTAAAGCAAGGGAAACTGCATTATTTCGCGTACTGGCTCTTTGTTGTCGGTCCACTCGTAATTCTAATGGCAGTAACGAGCTCTGGCCGGTATAATACCGAAGCAGATGATTCAGTGAACAGCACACAGGAAAATCTCGTACTAGAAAAAAACATACCGGAAAGTGTTACGTCTAAAACCGAAATGTCGGATAAAGCCACTTTTGAGGGCAAAACTCAGGAAATCATAACCTCGACAACTGAACCAGTGTCGAGTGAGCACTTGTTGAATAACTCCGGGGCGGAAGACTCCGTGTTGATTGAAACTGAATCAGCGGAAACCGAGCCGACTGGCTCAAAATCAACGGAAGAAACCGTGTCAACCGAATCGGATAGCGAACCTGAGGTTATTCTGCCAATTGAAAGGGATTTTTTGGTGCCTGCAACAATGTCTTTGTCGCCGGAAGAGCTGATTAAACTAGACGAAAATGAACGTATTTGGGTGACGAAAGATAAAAAAAGCGTCGTTTTAGACGCACAAATATGCCTTCGTGAAGGTTTTCTGGAATTATTTGCGTGTCGCAGAGGTTCCAAAGAACACGAATCGATTATTTCCACGAGAGTAACGCCGCACTTGATTCACGCTGCGCTGCTCGTAACGGGAGCCGAACCGGGCAGACCGGCGCAGTTTTCGCCGGAGTTCGTTCCTCCAACCGGGCCGGAAATCGAGGTTATTCTAATTTGGGAAGACGAAAATGGTAAATTCGTCCAATGCCGTGCTCAGCAACTTGTTCGCGAAATTGTTTATGACGACGAAAACAATAATGAATCTGAAAACGAACATGGAAATGAAGGCGAAAATGAAAATGCCCGTGAAAGCGAAAATGAGCAAAAACCGCGAAAAGAAATGGCCGTGCCTTTTGTGTTTACCGGAAGCTTTTTCCGTGAAATTGAAGACGAAGACGGAAGCAAACGTAACGTCTACATGGCCGACGTTTCAGGCGAAATTTTCGGCGTTTCAAACTTTCCTGCCTCGATTTTAGACGTGCCAATTGCCAGCAGTGATTCGAATGATTCGCTCCTTTTCGCACCGTACACGGAACGCTTACCGGAACTCGGTACTCCGCTCAAAGTTATACTAACACCAAAACTTTGACATTTGAATAGCAGAAGAAAGCATAATGTTCAAACTTATTTCAGCCAGATATGTACTTGCGGTTTCGGTACTTGCGTTTTGTTGGTTTTCAATGCAGGTATTGCATGAATTTGGTCATTGTGTCGCGGCTTGGTTATGCGGAGGAAAAGTCGAAAGAATTGTTCTGCACCCGATGACTTTTTCTAGAACTGATTTGCTTGAAAATCCCAGCCCCATTTTCACCTTGCTTGGCGGCGTAATTGGTGGGGTAATGATCCCTTTAGCCGTTCTTGGTGTTTGGAAAATGATAAATCTGCCTGCGTTACACGTTGCCAGATTTTGGACCGGATTTTGTTTTATTGCAAACGGCGCTTACGTTGGTTTTGACTTTTCAACGACTGGCCCAACCGATGCGGGAGAGTTGATTTCGCACGGTGTCAACCGCTTGTTTTTAGTTCTTTTGGGATCCGTTTTTGTGTCTTTCGGGCTATTACTCTGGAACGGTCAGGCAAAAAAGTTTGGGTTTGGCAAGGAACCGCAGCCAGTTTCGAGCCGCTTAGCCTACGCAATGCTACTACTAACAATATTGATTATTATTGTTGAGGTAGCTTACGCTTGATTATCCTGACTTGTGGAATAAATTTACGTGAAGTTGCCCCGAAACGATTTATGATAGCCCCGGAGCCTTAATCATTGGTAGTCCAGTTTCTCCGAAACTGGAGCGACTTTCGGAGAAAGTCGCCTACCAAACATCGCCGAGCAATTTTTGCCTGAACGAGCAAAGCTCGGCGGCTAATGGGTAGCTAACAAGCAAAATTATTCTGACGCTAACTACTTGTTCAAAGAATCGACTGCGTATACGAGTTCGAACTTTTCTTTCATTGCGGCACCGAGGTCGGTACGGAATTTTTTGAACAGTTCTTTCGGCAGTGGATCATTTCGTTTAACTTCAGCAACGGCTTCTTTTATACTTTTCCAAAGAGCGACGCGACTGTCTGCGTAAACATTGATTTTGCAGATTCCATTTCGGACTGCATCTTGAATTTGATTGTTCGGAGTACCTGAGCCGCCGTGTAAAACCAACGGAACCGTACTGACTGCATC
>JBOFQC010000750.1:0-2511 GCA_051660725.1 Thermoguttaceae bacterium | reverse complement strand
AACGGTTTCAAAGAGCATGTAAACATCCAATTTCTGATCCGCAGATGAATTCCGAGCTTGGCGGTCAAGTAAGGCGTTCTGAAGTTCGTCAGGAAACCGTTTTTACTGAAATGATCACTCGTATCCGTGATCAGGCCCGACTTTCCCTGAACCAAAAACATACAGTGCCTCTGATTATTGTTCTAACAAAATTTGATGCTTGGAAACAACTTGTGGATTTTTCCAATTATTCTGTTCCGTGGAATTCCGTCCAGAACTCACCGTTGCATGTGTTCAACGGGCAACGAGTAGAAACACACTCGCAGGCACTGCGGAATATCCTGCTTGATTTGATTCCCGACTTGGTTTCAACAGCTGAAACTTTTGCCGAAAAGGTTACGTATATTGCCGTAAGTGCAACTGGTGGGCCACCTGTTGTGGGACCTCCCATGGTTGATAAAAATGGTAATCCGTTAATAGGACAAGATGGTAAACCAATTGTTGATAAATATGGTAATCCTCTAAAACAAACGGGATATTATCCGGGTGAGATAAAACCAGTTTGGGTTGAAGTACCTTTCCTTTACGCACAAATTATGGCAGATAAATACAGTGTTCCACTACTTAAAGTGAGGAAAAAATAAATGATTCAGGAATTAGTTTATACGTCTGTTCCGAAAGGGCTCATGCCGGATTCGCAGGGATTTTGTACTGTTAGTTGTACTCACGGTATGGCTCCTAACCTTTTGAGGGAACTTGAAAAATTAAGCGGTTACAGGCATCCATTTTTACCTGGTGACCCGAATTACACTCTCAATCCGATTTCATGCGTCCATGCAATTCGACGGATTGGCGGTGTTGATTAT
Source organism: Thermoguttaceae bacterium (assembly GCA_051660725.1). GTDB lineage: Bacteria > Planctomycetota > Planctomycetia > Pirellulales > Thermoguttaceae > JAVBSX01. Next base: position 1,666 of record JBOFQC010000750.1, on the reverse strand, counting down.
CATATTTTGTCCCAGATTACTGATTGTGGGTTGGATTACACACAGCGAACAAACAAGATTGCACATCATTTTGCCTTTGAGAACAGCGAATTAACTCAATGTGGTCCAGCAGCTATTTTGTCGGCATCTGGCCTTTTTTTGACCAGTTGGGATGGTAAACCCAGTGAAACCGAACCACGTACTAAACTGGTTAATGTTTCTGCGAATCCGAAAAAATGTTTAGCTTGGGAGCAGATTTTCGGAGATGCTGGCTGGGGAGGTGTTTTGGCGCAGGCGGCTGAAGAGGGACGTCCAATAAGTGTGATTTTCGAACCAGGTCAATTTATTTTACCACTCATTGCGGAATCGTTTTCGTTACTTCCGCCTGACAAACGGTGGAAAACGACGTTCAGTACGTTTTTCACGAAATCGCAGGAGCCGGGACGTGAAAAAATTCAAATCAAAGGAATTCTCGTCGGTAGTGAGGAGATGGCGTATGCCAGATTATCTCAGACGACACTTATAGTCGATTTAACGCAACAAAAAATCAGCGATTCTCTGGTTGGCAAGTACGTCGAGGCTGCGAGAACAGGAAATGTCACATCTCCAAAATCTATTCGCGTCCCACTTTCGTCCACATCGGCTGGAGAAAAATCGGAACAGGATAAGGTGAAAACCGAATTAAAAACGAGCGAATTCGCGGAGGAACCGGGGGCTTACGATTTGGAATTTAGTACCGTTCCGATTCCGATATCTATTCCTGCCCGCCGCCGAAAACCACAGATTACCACCCCAACGAGGCAAGGTCGGAAGTCATTGTTTAAACAGCGAATGATTTATATTATCGGCTTATTGTTCTGTATTATTGTGGGATTAATCGCTGTTTTTAATAAAAATATCGTCGAGTTTGCCACCACTGACAAAACCACAGAAACGGCCGAACCTCAAATACAATCTGAAAACGAAGCAGCTGCCGCGAAAGAAGCAAAGGAAAAGGCGGATGCGGAACGTGCTGCTGCCGAAAAGTTGCAAGCAGAAAGGGAACGAGAAAAACAAAAGCTTGCCGCAGAACGAGCCGAAAAAGAACGCTTGGCTGCAGAAGAAAAAGCCGCTGCAGATGCAAAAGTCGAAGCGGAACGCAGAAAAAAAATTATCAATGATCTCCCTGATTTCTGGGGCGTTCCGGGAGTTAAATCGAGTGCTTCCAAAAATCTGGCAAAATCGGAGCAACTTGGCAAACACAAAGAGCAAGTCACGCTTGAGTTCGTTCCGCTGGTAAAGTTGGCAGAAAATGAAGATTTTTTGCGAATTAAAAATGATTACGACCAATCCACCCAAACGATTAAGTTTTGGAGAGAAGAAACAAAGGGACCAGCTATTGACAGCGATACGGCTACCATCATTATAAAACCGGTCGCAGTTATCAATCTGACCGATTCCGGTCTGAAATTCGAATGGGATAGTTCTATTATAAATATTGACGAAGATTTGAAACGTCAATACAACCGAATTCTGTTGTCGAAGCTAAGAATCGTACTGGACGGAGAATCAAAGGAAATCGCCTTGCTAGCTCCGGTGGTATACGAGCGTGGGCTTTCTGGTGGTTGTCCAACGCTTGGTGGCGAACCGTTTAAACTCTGGAAAGATGTGCCGTATATTGTCTCACCTAGCGAGGCTGTAATACATC
>JBOFQC010000749.1:0-5945 GCA_051660725.1 Thermoguttaceae bacterium | reverse complement strand
CCCAAGCACCGTATCTGAATTCACGGGAGCTGAACATTCCGTATCCGTTATCGTCGAGCAGTTTTTGCACGCCGTCCAAAAAAGTTTTCCGTTCGTCAAGCGACAAGCCGCCGAGATTAACCTGATCAAAAGCGGTAATTTCTGGAACGGATTTGCCCAAACCTTCTTTTCCTGTTAGTTCGACAACGTTTCCTTTCGCATCGGTTGCTTTTCCGTTCTTGTCGATCATAAGGTTAACGGTTTCACCTTTTTCGTTTTGATATGTCCAAGTTGGTGTTTTTATTCCAGTTGGTCGTTCAATATAAAGAGCAGGCATCGTGTAGGAATAACCGTAATCATCAATCGGCGCACCCGGATAAGCCGTTTTGAGAATATCATGGCCGGCAAACGCCTCTGCACCGGGTTTCATTGCCCAGCGATTTTGCGGATTATCATCCCAATCTTTTTGCGAGGCACGTTCTGAACTCGTCATTATTCCCGGTCCGTGATAGCCTAAATTCTCTTCTGTGATGATACGCACGTTAAGTTTTGGAACAACGGCGTTTTTTTCAATCTCTTGGAAACGAGCAAGCGACTCGGAAGAAAGTTCCAGCGTATCTCCGTTTTGTTTTGCGGCCAGATAGTTGCGAAAAGCGAGCGTTTGATCCGCATCTCCGATATTGTACTGCAAAGCGGACCCCTCTGCGTTTACGACAGTCAGCTTAGTCGGACGCAAAACTTGAAACAAGGCATTTTGATCCGAAAGGCTGAGTATATCTTTTGCTGAAAAATTTGCAGCATTGGATTGAGTTCCACTTGCGGCAGTTTTTGATTCCGTCGTATTTTCAGTTTGCCTCGTTGTATAGGAGGTGCTTTGTTCACCTGAAGAAATAATACTCGTACTGTTCGCTGGAATTGTGGACATGGTAATTTATGGTAAATGTAATTTCGCAGTAATATAAATTTATAAATGTAACAGTAGGAAAATTCTTTCCGGCGGTGTATTGCAAGGTGAACGGCTTTCTCCGAAATCGTTTCACCTTCAGAAAAACTGGACTACCTATCCGTACTGTACAACCTATTTTTCAATTGTCGAAGTAATGCCCTACGTCAATTATAAATCATACAGTATAATTATTTTTACAGTTTTACATTACAAAAACGTGTTACCTAAATCGGTTACTGAAAAGGGTTTACCGTATTGAAATATATCGTACAGTTCGTAAAAATAAGTTGATTTACATGCTAAAGAAACTTGAATTTGGAATTTTTATTCAGGATGGTGTTGGTTATTACAGTTGTGATGATTATGTTCGAGTGTTAGCGATTTTTGAATTATACTGTCGCCCGGAATAAATTGCATGTTTTCCAATTTAGGGTAAGTTGAAGATAACCAGCACTAAACATTGAAAAACTCGGGAAAAGAGCCGACCTATTCACGCCTCGACGGCAGGTCGTTCACGCCTCGACGGCAGGTCGTTCACGCCTGAATGGCAGGTCCCTCGGCGGCAAACAAAAATTATGCACTTGAAAATTTTGTCCCGATCTGTACAATCTAACCAAGCGAATATGCCAATCGAAAAAAGTTTCGGTTTAGCAATCAAAATAAAAAAACAAACTTTTCCTGAGCTGTAATACAAATGTCACAATATAGAAAAGACCCACTCAGCGGTCGTTGGGTAATAATTGCCGAAGAGCGTGCGTCAAGACCGAATCAATTTGACATTAACGCTGAAAGTTCAGCGGCGGAACTTGAGTTCTGTCCGTTCTGCCCCGGAAATGAAGACCAAACGACAAGTGAAATTGATCGGATTGACTTTCCGCCAAGCTCCGATAAGTCTGGTTGGGCTGTTCGTGCCATTTTAAACAAGTATCCGGCTGTTGGTGAAAAAGACAAATTTCCCGATTACAAAACTTTTCAGATGCATTACGGAGCAATGCTAGAAGTCGACGCTCCGTTGTCGAAATACGAAGACTCTTTTTCCGACCCGATACCCGGTTTCGGTTCACATGAGTTGATAATCGATACGCCCCGGCACGTTTTGTGCTTGTCGGAAATGACACAGCTTGAAATAACCAACATGCTGAAAATGTACCGTTCCCGGCTGCTGGCGTTACGAAACGAAAATAAGTACGCACATGCCCTGATTTTCAAAAACGTCGGTTGCGCTGCCGGTGCTTCGCTTTACCATTCTCACAGCCAGTTAATGGCAATGCCGTTCCTGTCCCCGTTTGTGCAACGTGAACTCAAACGAGCTATCGGCTTCTCGCGTGAAATGCACAACTGCTTTTGGTGTACGCAGTTGGAACACGAAATCAAAGATAAATCACGTGTTATCGAAGAAGGGGAATTTTTCGTATCACTTTGTCCGTATGTGAGCCGTTTTCCAAACGAAACCGCGATTTATCCTAAAACGCACATCTCACATTTCGAATTTCTGGACGACGCGCACATTGAAGAATTGGCGTACTTCCTTCGGCAAACGGTTACACTGCTCGGCGAAAGTTCCGACATGCCGAAAGGCAAATTGGGCTATAACATGATCGTGAAATCCGGGCCTTTCTTTTACAAAGGTCCGATGAGTCCTTCCGATTTCTCTGACTCCGCGTTTTGGTTGGCGAAGATGGATTACGCTTATGAAAACGTTTATCATTTCCACATAAACATTCTTCCGAGCTTGGCAAAAGCGGCAGGGTTCGAATGGGGAAGCGGTTTGCACATCAACCCAATAGCACCGGAAACCGCCGCCGCCCGACTCCGCGAAATTCTGGAAACAAAAAATGTGAGCGAAGAACTCGCATAAATAAGTGACACCTCTTTTATTACTACCGCTCACGGCAGGAGTTAGGAGTTAGACTTCAGATAATTTCGAATAACCTGCTCACCTGCTCACCAGTTCACCTAACTCCTAACTCCTTAAAAAAACCGTGAACGGTTACCTTTATTTTACCGTTTTCAAGTCGGTAACTTCTTTATCTTCCGTGTTGAAGAAATGTCGAATAACATTATTGTTTTCGTTTTTCGCCGCGTTCCAAGCAGTTACCATGATATCATATTCGGTTTTGCGAACCAAACCGTCAATTTCGAAGTTTCCGTCGGCGTCAGTTTTGGCGGAAATCGGGTCGCCGTCATGAATCATAAGTCGGCTATTAATTTTTCCATCGGTATCAAATAGCGGAACAGTCCGATTCATGCGGCACTTGAAATCCTTGTCAGCAAACGGTTTACCGGATAAATCCACGAGCTTTCCTTTAGCTTTTACGAGTGGAAACATTGGAATATCAATTACCGTTTGGTCTTTTGCGATTTCCAACCACTCCTCGGACGCACCGAGGTTTCGTTCCTTGTCAAACGCAAGATAAGTGATCGGTTTTATTGCCCGGGTAATTTTCGCTTCGCCGTTTTCATCCGTTGTCAATACGGTTTGGTTTAACTGCGTTTTGTCGTCAGGATAAACAGAAATCGAAACGCCCGGCAACACAACAGCCGGATCATCAGCACGAACAGCCCGAAGCGTATAAACCACTTGCTGCTTATCACTTACGCGACATTCGATAACCCGTTCCGCACCATCATGTTCCGGCTCAGTGATCTCAAAATCGTAGTTGGGATAATCAAGGCTTTCAGGTTTTTGACCGTCAATGGTTTCGATTATGGTGCCTGTAATATTCGGCTGGATTTGAAACAATCCTGCTGGAACACGAAACGTCGCTTCACCATCGTCGTTGACACCTTCAACCAGTCCGTAAATGTATTTGCGTTTCGTTTTGGATTCCTCTCCCTGTATTGCAACGGGTTCAGCGGTGTCATCGATATATTGATAATCAAGCGAAACATTGAACATGCTTCCCGGCTTATTGGCGAGTGATTCCTTGTATTCCTTGAATGTTTTCTCGCCGTCATTTACGATAATTTTCACACGGATAATAGTTCCCTGCGTAGCTTGCAGGTCTTTGTTTTCAATCTTTTCACCCGGTTTCACATCGAACCCGTACCACGGTGTCACTGCATACGGACCACGTAGCACCAATATTCCGTTTTCATATTGGATTGTGTGAGTGTAACTGTTCGGCACAGTTTTTTCGAACAGGTTTGGCATTTTTCGCAAGAAATATCTTCCTTCCGAATCTGTGAAACTCGTGTTGCAGAAATTGCCGGATGGACTTGCCTTGATCTGCAAATCCGCAACGCCGACACCGTCTGGTGTCAAGATGCGTCCGCTGATAGTTCCGCATCGACTGAGAATATGCCGCGTTACTTCACCGGCTTTTTTCTTGTCGGCGGGAATGCGAAGTTCAAACCCGATTGGATACATAAACGCTTGCGGATACAGTGTTATTGAATCTTGAAGGCTTCTGATTGTTAAAATATCCGGCGGCAAAAAATCAATGTTAATAATCCCTTGTTCATCAGTGACACCAGCAGGAACGCAGATTGTATTCGATTTGTTTGGAAGCGATAACCCGGAAATGACCAACGGCAAACCGACCAGAGCCTGGTCCTGTTCGTCAACTATCTGGACCCGACGAGGTATGGCGTCACAGAAAGTCAAGTTCACATGCTCAGGCATCGGTTGCACATCGGTGTCAAACCAATCTCCACTTGTTATGTAGTCAATTCCTTCATTTGATTTGTACGCAATAATTGCATAAGGGTTGACGCCTTTCGGAAGTTTCAGGGTAAATTCGCCAGCACTGTCAGTGGTACCAGCAATGAAATCTGCCTGATAATATCTCAGTGCAACTTGTACTGTCGCACCAGAAACCGGCTTGGTTTCCTTGTTCTTTACAGTAATTTTAGTTTCGCAAATCGGCGAAAGTTTCAAATCCAACGGCTGCGACGCACAAACTTTCAAACGGTCCCAGCGGTTTTGTATCAAGTCACGTAGCGAAAGAATCGCTTGTTCTTTGCCGTCTTCGCTCTCAACAAAAAAGATGAGATACTGAAAATCCTCCGCCGTTGAGCCGGTTGAGATTTTGAATTTTCCGTTTTCGTCAGTTTTTACAGGTGGTGACACGTATTTCGGATCAGTCATCGAATCACTTCCGTATGCACAGATCATAACCGATGCGTTTTTAGCGGGATTGCCTTGCGAATCGAAAACGGTGCCAGATAATTCGTGCGAATTTTTAAGCCGTTCGGCAATAAATTCCGCTTCCTCTGCCGCGACATCCACTTTGCCTGTTGTGGCAAAAATACTTGACGATTTGTTTTTCGATGCGGTGTCATTTGTGTTCGCTCTTAATCCGTCATTCCCCTCCGGATTTACACAGATGATATCACCCATGTCGTAAACACCAGGCCCCTTTACAATAATATGGCTGTATCCTTGCAGAACGGTTTTCGTGCTACATGTCACCTCGTCACACGTGGAAATATTTTTCGTGCAGACAATATTGTACCTCAAGTTCGGCAATAACCCTTTTGCCTCGAACCGTCCTTCTTCGTCAGGTCGTGTATTGAATAATTCGCAATTCCTGCCCATGGAAACTGCATCAATAAGCGTTTCAAGGGCATCCACACGATTCGTGGATATCGTAATTCCAGCACCTTCAACAGGTTTTCTCGAAGAATCTACAAACCGCCCTTTTATTGTAACAGCGGGTTTAAGTTCAACGATTATCGATTTATCAGGTGCAAGGTCGGCGTTTACTCTGGTGCCGACACCACTGAATAAGCCGTCAGACGAAGTTGCATAATAAACGAGCGGTTCCGATCCACTCATTCCCTCTGGTAGAGATGCGCGGCGAATTGTCACCATGCCGTTTTCGTCGGTTATAACTTTCTTCCATTCGTACAAACCGGCGTTGAAGTCTCTGGCAACATGTAAAACCGCGTTTTTTTCAGGCGTTTTTTCGCCGGTTACGGGGTCGCTTCGCACAATTTGGAATTGCACATCGACGGTATCAATGGTGTTACAACGGAATGTGATATCATACGCTCCGTTTTCACGAAACTTTTCCTG
>JBOFQC010000748.1:0-4916 GCA_051660725.1 Thermoguttaceae bacterium | reverse complement strand
CCGCAAAACTTGCGGTTTGCATCCTGAGAAAGCCTGAGTTCGGTATTACTTTTTACACTTTTTAAGATATTTTGAACATACTTTTGACGAACGATGACGGAATATACGCGCCCGGCCTTGCTGCAATGGAAAAAGCATTGCGGCAACTTGGTGACGTATATGTAGTTTCACCTACTTTCGAACAAAGTGGCGTCGGACATGGCATTACATTTCAAACGCCACTTCAGGTAAAGCAGGTACTTGTGAACGGCAATCACTGGGGTTGGTCGGTTGATGGAACTCCTGCCGACTGCGTGAAAATTGCATTGTCGGAGATACTGCCTGTTCAACCTGATATTGTCATCAGCGGAATTAACGGCGGACTGAACGCCGGCGTAAATATTCTTTACTCCGGTACGGTGTCCGCAGCTGTTGAAGCCCGGCTTTACGGAATAAACAGCTTTGCCGTTTCGGTTGAGTACCGTGAAGACGTGGATTTCGACAAGACTGCCGAAATTGCGTTGACCGTTATTGAAAAAATTCTAAAACGCAAGAAAAATAAAGAAATCGAAAGAAAAAATAACGTCAACGAAAAAAATACAAGCGACAATAAAAGAACTCCGTGTTTATATAATATCAACATTCCGCATGCGGCGTTAAGCGGCGTGCCGAGGTTGAAAATCGCGCCAATGGATCCTGCACCGTATTGGGATTCGTACGAAAAGCGAATCGATCCATTTGGCAGACCTTATTTCTGGTTAATCGGCAAGCCGGTACTGAGATCACCGAACTGCTTATGCAAAAACGACGAGTGCGAATGCGGTGACGAATTGAAACAAACAGATTTGCATCTCCTGGCGGACGGTTGTGTGACAGTGACGCCACTTCGGTTCGATATGACGAACGCAACGGTTTTGGACGAGATCAGGGAAATCGAATCAGAGCTTGACATTACAGCGAATTCAAGAAAGCAAATTGAAAGTTCCGCTCCTGCATTAAAATCAGTAAAAATTCAATGAGTATTCACGAGTAACTGTTCACGGTAGAATTAAGGAGTTCGGTGAACAGGTGATTCGAAATTATCTGAAGTTTAGTGCCTGTCTCCTAACTCCTAACTCCTAACTCCTAACTCCTAACTCCTAACTCCTAACTCCTGTCTCCTAACTCCTAAATAGACAGACATGAAAAAACCACGAATTATAGTTGTCGGCAGTTCCAATGTGGATATGGTAGTGAAATCAGATCGGATTCCGTCTCCGGGCGAAACGGTAACGGGAGGCGAATTTCTGCTCGCTGCTGGCGGAAAAGGCGCTAATCAAGCGGTTGCTGCTGCAAAGCTCGGTGCAGAGGTGCTTTTTATTACCAGAGTTGGAAATGACATGTTTGGCGACCAGGCTCTTGCTGGTTATAAAGAAGTTGGCATCAACACTGATTGGGCAATCAAAGACACTGAGCATCCGACTGGTGTCGCTTTGATTATGGTTGACGAAAAAGGTGAAAACTTAATTTCTGTAGCTTCTGGAGCGAATAGTTACCTTTCGCCACATGACGTCGAGAAAGCAGAAAAAGAATTCAGTACTGCAGATGTTGTCGTTGTGCAGCTTGAAACTCCGTTGAATACTCTTGTTTACACAGCAAAACTGGCGAAAAAGTACTCGGTTCCGTTGTTATTGGACCCAGCCCCGGCACCGCCGACACCGTTTTCCGACTCGCTTATGCAAAACATAGCTTGTATCAAACCGAATGAAAACGAAGCGTGGCGGCTAACCGGTATTAAAGTGAATGACCAGCAATCTGCACAAGCCGCAGCGGACTCGCTTTTAAAACAAGGCGTCAAATCTGCGATAATAACACTTGGAACGCAAGGGGCACTGGTCGTCGAAGAACTGCATAAAGGTGTGCTTGTTCCTGCCGAGGTAGTTAAAGCACTTGACACCACTGCAGCCGGCGACGCTTTCAGCGGTGCGCTCGCAGTCGCTTGGGGAGGTGGAAAATCCTTGATCGATGCGGCGAAATTCGCATCAAAAGCCGCCGCCATTAGTGTAACTCGAATGGGCGCACAACCCTCATTACCAACGTTGGACGAACTATCATAAATAAAAATACTTAAATTACTTCGTTAAATTATCAGCGAGCCGTCGACGTGAGTCGACGGGTATATCTACTACTTTTTTACTTCTCACATTTAACTTTTAACCATAAAAACGAAAATGAAACTCACAAGGCGTAATTTTTTAACCGCAAGTGCGGCAATTGGAGCGGCAGCTGTTGCTTCTCCAATGGTTTTACCGGGTAGAGTACTCGGATTAGATGGCGATCTTTCGCCAAACAACAAGCTAACGACAGCCTTGGTCGGTTACGGTAACCGTGGTCGCGACCTGTTGGGCGCGTTTATGGACAAGAACAGGGGATACCAATGCCTTGCAGTTTCCGACTGTTTTGGTAGACAAGCCCAGGCAGCGAAAGACCGTGTTGACCAAGCGTACAACAATTCTGATTGTAAAATTTATCCGCTCTACGAAGATATTCTCGCAGATCGGAAAGATATTGATGTAATTGCAATTGCGTCGCCGGACCATTGGCACACGAAAATGGTCGTAGACTCATGCAAAGCGGGAAAAGACGTCTTTTGTGAAAAACCGCTGACTCTTACGCTCGCCGAAGGAAAGCAAATCGTTGAAGGAGCGAGAAAATATAACCGTGTCGTCTCAAGTGGAAGTCAACGCGTAATGGAAGATTACGGTTACATGGCTCCGATTGTTCAAAGTGGTGCCATTGGTGATGTCAAAGAAGTTTTCTGTGAAGTCGGTCCTCCGCCGGTCACGTGCTACCAGCCGGAACAGCGTATTCCGGAAGATATGAATTGGGACCGTTGGCTCGGTCAGGCCCCGCTTGCACCGTACAGTGAAGAGCGAAGCAGCGGAAATTACGGCGGCGGATGGCGCAGATACGAAGAGTATTGTAACGGATTCCTTGCCGACTGGGGTGCCCACAAATTTGGTGGTGCCCTGTACATTCTCGGACTTGATCTTGAGGACCCGATTGAAATTCATCCACGTCATACGGAAAAGAATCCGACTGATTTCTTCTGTGCCGTTTTCAAAAACGGGCTCCGTTTATACCACGCTTGGGGTGCGTACAACACATCCGGCAAGAGCTACGACATTCGCTTTGTTGGAACAGAAGGTTCGTTTGATCACAATGAAAATCCGAAGCCGAAACCGATCAAAGCAACGGAACTGCGTCGTTACAGCGGTCCTCCGGGCGACATTTATCAGGATTTCGCTTATTGTGTGCGTAACAGACTTCGTCCGTTCCAGGACGTCGAATACGGTGCGAGAACAGCGGCATTTTGCCAATTGCTCGTGATTGCGTACAAGTTGAACCGCTCGATTTACTGGGATCAGGAAAAGTACCAGTTTATTGGCGACGATCAGGCAAACCGTATGATTTCAAGAGCGCAACGCACACCGTTCGCAATTGAAGTATAACAAAATCGTATTCAATTATTGTAGCCGTTAATGGCAGAATTTAGGAGATAGGAGTTAGGGTTAGATTATTTCGAATCACCTGCTCACTTGTCTCCTAACTCCTTAAAAAACTACTAATCCACACAACATCAAACATACTAATATAATAATGATCCCCCGAATATTTTTTACAGTACTATTACTGTTTGCCGCATCAACAACATTTGCGCAAACGCAGCCGGAAACATACACCGCGGAGCAGATTACCGCCAACTTCGAGCAGTGGCTGCCGGACATGAGTGCGGATGACGCCGAAATTGCGAAGCGTGAAGCCGCCCAACAAGGTTGGCAAAAATGCTGCATGTATGCCGGTGCTCCCGAAAACGCCGAACTACGTAAAGTCGTCAACAAGTTGATGACAGATCAGCTCGGGAAAGACATTCCGGTTACAACCAAAGTTTGGTTGCTCCACGAACTCGCTTGGACCGGTACGGCTGACGAAGTGCCGGCAATTGCGAAACTTTTGGATGATCCGCAATTTAAGATTCAGGATGAAGCGATTCGTGCTCTTGCTACGATTCCAGCCGAAGAAGCCGCTGCCGCTCTGAAAAATGCGGTACGAAAGGATAATGAACAACGGATTAAAGATGCGTTGGCGTTCCGTGCCGCAAAATACAATTTCGACACAAAAGAGACGACAATGCCTCTTGCGATGCCATTCGTGAAGGAAGCAGAAGTTGAGAAATGGATGCAAGGTTACGATAAATTTGACGATTTCAAAAAAGCCAATACACTTTCCGGTCTTGCCGCTCGTGGTGACAAAAAATACAACGACAAAGTTGTTGCCGCTCTCGATTCGGATGACGATTATCTTAAACGTTCTGCTTTGTTCGCACTTGAAAAACTCGCGACACCGAAAGAGATTGCAGTGATTATTTCCAAGGGAAAAGCAATTGATGAAGGAATCACGCGTCGTGTTTTGGCAAACAACATGTCGGACGGCTTCGAAGCTGCTCTCGTGAAGGAAATGGAAAGTTCCGATTCACCTGATAAAACTGTTTTCCTTGCCGAAGTGATTTGTAATCGTTACCGTCAAGAATCGACAAAGCCGATTCTCACAATTGCGAAGAAACGTGACTTCCCGAACAGACTTTCGCTTATGCAAAACGCAGAAAAAATCGCCTCCAAAGAAAACATCGGCGATTTTATTGACGCAATGTTTTTGCTCACGGACCGCGGCCAACGGGATTCAGCCGAACAAATTATTGTGCGGCTCAGCGGCGGAGACATCGACCCGGTAGTTGCGAAAATGAAAGGCCCGGCTGAAGTTGAACTTCTTCCGTTACTCGGCAGAATCGGAGGCGATGATGCCCGGAAAATCGTGAACAAAGCCGTTGCTTCGTCTACTGCGAATACCCACAGTGCTGGAATCCGCGCACTATGCAATTGGCCAAACGCCGTTGTAGC
>JBOFQC010000747.1:0-4669 GCA_051660725.1 Thermoguttaceae bacterium | reverse complement strand
CGCAACGATCTCGTTTTGCCTTTTGGATAACGCCATATTATCCTCTCTGTTTGCCCTCTCTTTTTTGTGGTAGTCTTTCACATTCTTTTTTTGTTAGTTATCGCTCACTAACATGTATAGTTTAGCGTGTATTTTTTTATTGTCAAGCTGTAAAAAATGCTTGTTTCTCAGCACTGGAATGCAATTTGAAAATATTTAAAAAATTTTCTAAAGGTCATTGTCATTCAAAAAAGCAGAGGTAAAATATCGCACTGCTTGAAGTGTATTTTTTGAGAAAAAATTTTGTTAATTAATCAAGAATACCTTTATTGTCATTATTATCGTAAAGATAAAAAATAGACTTATTTATTATTGACAGGGGTTCGACGATTATATACCTGCTTCGGTAAAGTTAAGGTTAGCAAAGGTGTAGAAATAAACACAAGGGGCTAAAATGAATACTTATTATTTACAACCATGCCCGACATGCGGACGAAGTTTACAGGTTCGTATAGCATTTATGGGACGTAAGGTAATGTGCCGACATTGCCACGCTTTTTTCACGGCAACTGATCCAGACTTAGAATTGGATGATTTTGACTGTGACGATATAAGCTATGACGAAGGGACTGAAGTTTACAGTGGATCAAGCGAACAATGTGAACTTACGAATTCTTATTAGTTTACCATTTTTACATAAAAATTACTGGTTATCAGCATATTTTGCGGTAATTTTGTAAGGGATTAGGGTGAACTTGTTAGACTTCGTCAGACAAACTTAATCCTAAAGTTTATTGTCTATAGCCCTTTTCAAACAACGCAAAATTATACTTCTGCTCAAGTTGTGGCGAAATGGGCGTTTCGACAACAAAAGTTTATGCAACAAAACATGAAAAATTGGCTCAAAGGACTTGTTACACAACGCGAACGATTTGCTCTTCCAATCATGACCAGTCCGGGAATTCCGCTGATCGGCGCAACTCCAATTGAAACTTTCCGGTCTGGTACTTTGCAATTTCAGGCGATTAAAGCACTTACGGAAAAATTTCCAATGGTTGCATCACTTACCATGATGGACCTGTCCGTTGAGGCTGAAGCGTTTGGTGCTCCGGTACATTTTAGCGAAAAGGAAAATCCTAACATTGCAGCACCTGTTATTAACGACGCAAGCGAGATTGCCCAGCTTCAAATTCCTGCGATTGGAACGGCTCGCACATCGGAATGTCTTCTTGCAGCAAAGCTTTGTGCAGAAAATATTACTGATCGTCCGACTCTTGGTGGAATGATTGGACCATTTTCTTTGGCTGGTCGTTTAATCGACATGAGTAAAATGATGTTACTCGCAGCAATGGACCCTGACGCCACGAAAGCCTTGCTTGAAAAAGCGACTTTGTTTTTAATTGAGTACGCAAAAGCATTTAAGCAAGCAGGTTGTGGCGGCGTAATCATTGCAGAGCCGGCGGCTGGATTGGTTTCACCAAAAATGTGCCAGGAATTTTCTGCCGATTATATAAAGCGCATTGTAAAAGCCGTGCAAGATGACAATTTTATTGTGGTGTTACACAACTGTGGAAAAACGGAAAAGCAGGTCGCACAGCTTCTTTCAACCGGTGCAGATGCTTTGCATGTCGGAAATACCGTTGACGTATGTACCATTCTAGATCAGGTTCCGGCTGGTTATCCTGTTATGGGCAACATTTCGCCTGCCGGCGTGTTCCTGATGGGTACGCAGCTACAGATGTACGACACAACTACAGAGCTGTTGAATGCCACCAAAAATTACACAAACTTTGTGATTTCATCCGGTTGTGATATTCCACCCGGTACGCCAATACAAAACGTCGAATCGTTTTTTGAAGCAGTGAAAGATTTCAACGGCAAGATGTAATATTTGGGGGAAACAGCAGTCCGCGAACAAGTTTAACGATACTTCAAAATTTCGCACCCATTTATGGTATTTTTCAATCTCTTCGCAAGGCGATATTATACCATGCGTGGTCATTATATTGCAGTTTTTCTTACTTTACCCTGTGGGAAAAGCAAAGGTTTACGAAGCGAGTAAACTGGAACACGTTGACCACGTGCAGAATAGATTGCGATTAACAAAGTTGTAGGAAACGGTGAGAGTTGGTAATAAAATCTAACCGGGGATTGCGAGGTGCTTTGTCCCCGGCTCTTTTTTTTCGTTCGACTTTTGTGTCTTTTAGGCTACCATTCGACGCCGGGAATTTTGAACTTTGTACACAAGTCGGCGATTTCAGCACGAACTTTTGGTGCCACTTCGTCCACTTTGCTCATGTTACTGCACACGGTGTCAATCCAGCCGGCAACGAGTTCCATTTCCGCTTCTTTCATTCCCATACTCGTCAAAGCCGGTGTGCCGAGTCTGACACCACTGGTAACGAACGGACTTCTCGGATCGCCCGGCACCATGTTGAAATTGCCGATAATTCCAGCTTTTGCCAATGCCGCAGCGGCGTCTTTGCCGGTAAACTCGGCGTTTCGGAAGTCGATAATCAACAAATGGTTTTCCGTACCGCCGCCAGCTAAAGCGTAACCCCGGTTAAGCAAACCGTCGGCAAGAGCTTTCGCGTTTTTGACAATTTGCTTACCGTACTCTTTGAATTCCGGTGTTTGTGCTTCGCCGAACGCAACCGCCATTCCGGCAATTATGTGAATGTGCGGGCCGCCTTGCAGACCGGGAAAAACCGCTCTGTCAATTCGTTGTGCAAGGTTTAATTTGCTTTCCGCAAAGTATTTGGACTGATGTCGGTCATTAATTTTCGACAAGATGAAACCGGCACGGGGACCACGAAGCATTTTGTGACTTGTAGAGCTTACGATGTCGCAGTACGGTATCGGATCAGGATGCACACCGGCAATAATTAAGGCGTTTATGTGCGCAATGTCGGCAACGAGATATGCGTCGATTTCGTTTGCGATTTCTGCGAAATCCTTGTATTCGATCTTGTGCGGATACGCCGTGGCACCGACCCAAATCATTTTCGGACGCTCTTTTTTGGCGGTTTCCCGAATAACGTTCATGTCGAACTTTCCGGTAACCTCGTTGGGTCCGTAAGGGACTTGCACGTAATCTTTACCGGAAAAATTAACTTTCCAGCCGTGTGTCAAGTGACCACCCGCCGGAACCGGCATTCCCATAACTTTGTCGCCGGGATTGAGAATCGCTCGATAAACCGCTTGATTCGCAGGTGAACCGGAGTAAGGCTGCACATTCGCGTGTTCGGCTCCGAAAAGCTGTTTCGCTCGATCAATTGCGAGGTTCTCGATTTCGTCAACGTATTGGTTTCCTTCGTAATATCTCGCTCCGGGGTACCCTTCGCAGTACTTGTTCGTCAGATTCGAGCCGCACGCTTCCATAACGGAAAACGAAGCGAAACTTTCCGAGGCAATCATTTTGAGCGTGCTTGCCTCGTACTCAACCTGCTTAGCAATAAGATTATGTACTGTAGGGTCAGTATTAAGTAAATGCGAAAATCTTTCAGGAGTCGTGTGCATTTTGTTATTTTTGATGTGTGGATTTGATGTGTTGGTACTGGTACTATACAGAAAACAAGAACATTGACCAAACTTTATAACCCGTTTGAGTATAACAGAAAAATAATATCAATCAACTGTCTTGTCGGCAGGTTGTGTAACGGGGGATTGTACAACGACGGGTTGCACAGTAGGTGCCGAACCCGTCTCAGATGACAAAAAGGAATAGAACTCCATTGTTAAACCATAAACCACAAATATACCGTCGCCCGGAATAAATTGCATGTTATCCAATTTAGGATAAACTGAGGATAATCAGCATTAATCATTGAAAAACTCTGGAACAGAGCCGACCTATTAACGCCTTGACGGCAGGTCGCGGGAGGCGGAACACTTCACGCGAAGCGCACCGCCCATACCGGGCTGAGTTAAGGCAATTTGAGAAGATTGGATTACATGATTCTCCTTCAAGTCGTGGGATTATTTCATGGCACTTAAATGGAGCATTGAAAGACTCTTTAAATATTTTGAAAAACACAGAAAATGGTTTAATGGTTTTGTTGTACGTGAATCTCTCTTGATGGGTCCAATTGTGGCGTGAAATTGACTTCAATATGGGATAAAGATATCCTCAAAACCATAATAATAAGAGCAAAGTAATAAATTATAAGGAATTACAATGAGATTTCAAATTAATGAACTTCGATTTTCCTCTCAGTTATTTTTCGATAAATCTGAAGCTGATTATGCTATTAGAGGAGCTCGGAAACAAATTTGTATTGATGGAAATCTACTAGCAGACAAATTCTTTACGCTGATGTGTGAGTATTCACATGGCGAATTTGGGATTGTTATTAAGGGTTTTGACGGCATTCCGCCAACAGTGCTCGTTCAAGACAAGTGTATTTTCATTGGCTGCGGAATGAAGGTCATTTGTATAAATATAGACCTTGATTGCCAATTAATTGAATATGATATAATGAGTCCTTTTGTTCAGTTTATATTGATTGAACAATTTATGTCAGTTTTGGCTGTTCATGAGATTGGAATTATTGCATACGATTTTAGAGGGCAACACAAATGGGAATATATTTCTTCTGATATTATAATAGACTGGAGTACTTCTGAAAAAGATGTAACCCTTTTTACAAATGATGGTTTAAAAATTTCCTTAGACTTCAAAACAGGAAAA
>JBOFQC010000746.1:0-2255 GCA_051660725.1 Thermoguttaceae bacterium | reverse complement strand
AAATGCACTACGACGAAGACGCACAGCGTAAACGTGACCGAATCAGCCAGGTAATGAACCTGCCGGTATCTGATTTCGAGTTGTCTGTCAGAAGCCGGAACTGCCTTAAAAACATGGGAATCGGCACTCTTGGTGACCTTTGCCGCCACTCCGAACAGGAACTTTTGTCAAGTAAAAACTTCGGCGAAACCAGCCTTGTTGAAATTCGTGAAATGCTCACATTAAAGGGGTTGAGGCTCGGGCAGTTCGCAACTGAAAAACACACGACTGACACCGTTGAAGTGGAAACGCTTTCGCCTGACGAACAGGCCGTTTTACAACGCTCCGTTGCCGACCTTGATCTTTCTGTTCGCGCTCGTAAGTGCATGAACCGACTTGGCATTCAAACAATTGGTGAACTCGTCAGACGCACAGCCGAGGAACTTCTTGAATGCAAGAATTTCGGCGTCACCAGCTTAAAAGAAATCAACGAAAAATTGACCAACTTCAACATAAAACTCCGCGGCGAATAATTTTTAAATGCGTGGTCGCGGTGAAGTTTTCAATGCTTTACCCTTCGGGAAAAGCAACGGCTTACAAAGCGACCTAATATTTTTTAATTCGTGACCATTAAGAAGTTCTTCTTTGCTTTATCATTTGGGAAAAGCAGCGGTTTTATGAAGCGACCATTTTTCGATATTTTGGCGTCACAAAGGTAGGCGACTTTCTCCGAAAGTCGCTCCAGTTTTGGAGAAACTGGATTACCTAGTACCTGTACCAAAATCTGACGTCTAACACCTAAAATCTCAAGTCTAATTCTTACACATGAAAATAATTCGTCTGGGAATTCACGGGGCTGCGGGAAGAATGGGGCAACGACTTGTTGCACTTGCCGTTAAGGACAAGCAGTTTCATTTGGCTGCTGCGGTTGATTCAGTAAATTCGCCTCATTTTGATGAAGATGCCGGTTTAGTTGCCGGGGTGAAAAGACTCGATTTGCCGATTAAATCCCACTTTGAAAAAAGCGACGATTTGGACGTGGTTATTGATTTCTCGACGCCGGAAGGGACCGATTCCCTGCTGAATTTCTGCGTCGATCATGAAGTTCCGCTTGTTTTTGCGACTACGGGTTTGTCGGCGGTGCAAGTGCAAATACTTCGTGCTGCCGGAGAAAAAATTCCGCTGCTTTGGTCGCCAAGTATGAGCATGTCGGTTATTCTTGCAATGCGACTTTCACAATTTGCCGGCAAAGCGCTCGCGGACAAAGATGCGGACGTAGAAATAATCGAACATCATCACCGGTTCAAGGAAGATGCGCCAAGTGGCACAGCTCTAAAATTCGGCCAAATAATCGCGGATGAAATGGGACTTGAAAACGCAGTTCACGGGCGTGAAGGCCGATGTGGAATGCGGTCACATAACGAAATTGGTTATCACGCAGTCAGAATCGGTGACAACCCCGGCCAGCATACGATTTTGTTCGGCATGTTGGGCGAAACGCTAGAAATTACCGTTAAAGCATCGAATCGGGATTGCTACGCTTTAGGAGCTTTTGCCGCCGCGAAATTCCTGATTGATAAACCGGCCAAGCTTTACGACATGAACGACGTGCTTGGCATTTAAAGTGTGAACACTAGACATCAGACGTTAGATATTAGAATTTGTCGGGCAAGTCCGATTTTTCAAACTTTTCCGTGAAAATTTGACTTGTTTTTCTGAAGTTTAACGTCTAACGTCTCGTCCTAAAGTTTAGCGAGCGTCAAAATTTTCCTGATGCTCAATAATGGTTGAAAAATGAAATCGCCCAGTCATCTACGTCCAAGTCATGCGTCTTTAAATTTGACGCCGATGATAGATGTCGTTTTTCTTTTGATAATCTTCTTTTTGGTTTCAAGCACGTTAATTCAACAGGAAACGCTGCTTGGCATGATTTTGCCGAGCGCACATACGGGAAAACTTGAGGAACCAACTGGTCGCGAAGAAGAGATAAACATTCCCGAAGCGGGCAAAATATTGCTCCGGAACGACCCGATTACAATTGAGGGTTTGCGTGAATACTTTAAAACCAAGCAGATGCAAGGCGCAAAAGATATAAAAGTTGTGATTCGCGCAAACCGTGACGTACCGTTTCCAAGTATTGAGCCGATTTTACTGGAATGTGTAAAATCGGGCGTTTGGAACGTGAATTATGCAGTAATCAGAGAATAAATTCGATTACACAAATGATTCGACTTCGAGAAGCTTGCACATTCTTTCGATCAGCACATCGCTGTCAA
>JBOFQC010000745.1:0-4903 GCA_051660725.1 Thermoguttaceae bacterium | reverse complement strand
AAGTCGGAAGCTCAAGTAAACTTTCGAACATTTGCAGCCGTTCAGCTGTGTCCGCTTTGCCGAAATGTTCAAGAAGAAAAAGTCCGTACAACGGGTTGGTGCCACGAAGTTTAAGCAACAACGGCAGTTTTTCGCGGGGATAAGCACGCTGCGTGTTTGGTGCCAAGCGGAAATTTGCATCACCGCTACTAGTGGTGCCACTACTTGTTCCCGGTGTCACGTTTTCTGAAAAACTGGTGCGCAGCTCAATTTTGTTAATTACTGATTCAGTTTTAATTTCTGACGCTTTTTTATTCTCACTTTCGCTCACGGAGTTGTCATCAGCACCAGTCACAGGCTCTGGATCAAGCTGAATAAAGCCGGTTTTCCATAGCGTCAGGAGCATTTTGTCGAGTTCTTTTTGTCCCGCTTCAAGCCGTTTTTGTCCCATTAACCGTTTAGCAACCAGCTTTCGAATAGTTGCAATATCCGGATCGGAAGCGATAATGTGAGCCAAAAGCCGCCACGGAAACTCACCTCGTGAAGTCAATTTCGCAGGCGACGACTTTTGCAGATTAATAAAATTCGCTTCGACCCAATACTGCTCCGTTGTGCGTCGAGTCGGCATTTTTTTCTTGAGTTTCTTTTTCATTTCCCGAAGTTTTGGGTCTTTCGTGTCTTCGGGAATCTGGTCGTATTTTTCTTTGAACCGGGCAATTTTCACATCGTCTTCGTGAGCAAGAGCAAAGACGAAACCTTGCGTGTCGTACTGCGGACGGCCTGCACGCCCGAAAATTTGGTGAGCGGTACTGGAATCAATCAGCTTTTTCTCGCCCTGCGGACCTTTCATCAAAGTTGGAAGCACAACGGAACGGGCTGGCAAATTTATTCCGGCAGCAAGTGTTTCGGTACACACACAAATGGAAAGAAGTTTCTGCTGAAAAAGGTCCTCGACAATTCGTCTGTATTTTGGGAGCACGCCGGCATGATGTACGCCAACCCCACGTAACAGAAGTTGCTTGAGTTTCGGACCGGCACCTTGCGTGAAGTCGTGTTTATCAAGTAGGCCAGCCAAAATCTTTTGCCGATCAGAGGTTATAACATTTCTGCCTCGAATTTGGTCAGCAACATCCCAACATTCATTTCGGTCAAAGCAGAAAACCAGAGCCGGTGTCAACCTCGCTTCGTCGGTTGTCGCTTCGTGCATTTTTTCGAGCTGTTCGACCAGAAGTTCGTCTCCGACCCAACGGAACGTAAGGGGCACTTTCCGTTCCGAACTTTCGATTAACGAAAGTTTGCGATTATGAGCGTTTCTCAGCCACGAAATAAATTCGTAAGCGTTTCCAACAGTAGCCGAAATCAAAAGCGTTCGGATGTGTGCCGGCAGCAGACCGAGAGTAAATTCCCAAACGATTCCCCGTTCGTGGTCTGCGAAATTGTGAAACTCGTCCATTACCACAACGGAAACGTCGTCGAAATTGCTTACGTTTCGTGCCGCACAGTTTGTCGACTCGTAAACGGTCTGATTCGAATCACTGAACATTTCCCGCTCATCAGCAGAAAAAGTATGTTGGTGCAAAAGCCGATTAAAAAGAATCTCGGCCACGACGACAAGAATTTGAGCGTCTGGGTTTGTTCTCCGGTTACCGGTAACCAGCCCTACATTTGAGCGGTCATACCCCCAGCGTTCAACTGTATCCTGAATTTCTCTAAATTTTTGCTCCGTAAGAGCGATTAGCGGAGTCGTGTAATACGCTTTTTTCCCGGTTTTAAGTGCTTCATACAGTCCTGCTTCGGCTATGAGCGTTTTGCCCATTCCGGTCGGAGCGCAAACCAGCACCCCCTGGTCCGACGAAAACCACGAACAAACCGCTTCTTCCTGGAACGGATACGGTTGAAACGGTAATTGTTCCAGATATTCAAGAGCGAGTTCTTCCCGGTCCATTTTTTCGTCGGATAAGGAGCTTATACCAAGCGTGGTTATTTAACATGTTTTTTCTTGCTTTACCCCTGCGGGAAAAGCAAGAGTGTGCAAAGCGAGTAAACTGCAACATATTGACCACGTGCAGTATATATTTTAGATTGCACAAAAACGACTTCACTACTGAGCGGCATGACAAATTGCAGTTTTTTTAGTCCAGTTTCTCCGAAACTGGAGCGACTTTCGGAGAAAGTCGCCTACCATGAAATATGAATTTGCACACAATTTATCTGGCGGTCAGTCTTAAAAATGACACACTTTCCGCAGTAAATCTAGGCTTTTCGGTACTGCGATTTGCGGGTCTTCTTTTCCTTCAAATTCGAGCGAAACAAATCCCCGGTAATTATATTTGCGGAAAAGTTCGCCGATTCGTTCGTAATCGAGTTCAAGTGTGTACCATTTTCCGCCTCCGTAATAGGTCTTCGCTTGCACGAAAATTGTGTGCGGAAGTAATTTTTCAAGCCGATCATACGGGTCTTCCAGGAAATTACCGGTATCAAGCGTGACACTCATCCACGGGGACTTGACGGCATCAACAATTCGGAGAACCCCTTCCGGCGTAAGTCCGAGGCCCCAGTGGTTTTCGAGTCCGAGCACAACACCGCATTTTTCCGCATACGGGATAATCTGTTCGAAACTGTCAATCACCCACGGAAAAGCGTCTTCATCAGTGAAGCCGGGCAGCGGCGGTGCAATTCCACGTTTTTCCATCAACTCGTCGAAAGAAGCAATTGAACTCCAACGGCCTGTGTTTACCCGAATTGTCGGAATTCCGAGTTTGTAAGCTAGCTCAATACTGTCAACCGTTTTTCGCACATTTGCTTTCCGAACTTCTTTATCAGGGTTCACAAATCCTTGGTGAGTTGAAAGGCTACAAAGCGAAATTCCCGACGCAAACGCTTCACGCTTAAGGGATTGGAGATACGCATCATCTTTTTGCGTCATTTGCACTTCGAGTATTTCAACGGCGTCAAAACCCATTTTGGCCGCCTCGCGAATACAGTTATCAACCGGACAAGGCTGGTCGGAAAACTGCCAATATGAATAAGTCGAAACGGCAATTAGGTTGCCTTTTCTCGCTCCGGACGGAAGCGTTGATGTACCGGTCTGGCTTTGAGCGCCGACCTTGTCAGGATTTGAAAAAACAGCCCCGGCAAGTGCTGCTCCTGAAATAGCGGCTCCAGATTGCATAAAAAATGAGCGTCGTGTTGTTTCCATTTTATTTTCTTTATTTATTAGAACTAACGGATAAGGAAAAATCATATTGTTGTCTGCTGTATATACTGCAACACTGCACATGTTGCATGTTTCCAATGTTGGGAAAACTGAAGATATTCAGAACCAAACATTTAAAAACTCGGGAAACGAGCCGACCAACGGGAGGCGGCGGACTTCACGCGAAACGCGCTGCCTTACCGGGCTCCGGTATAATATGGCCAATGATATCAGCAAGCGAGAATTCCGGTTTCCAATTGAGCAACGCTTTTGCCCGCTTTAAGTCCGGTACTCGGCGGCTCATGTCATCAAACCCGGGACCGTATGCTTCGGCGTAAGGAACGAATTCGATTTTTGAACTGCTATTCGTTAATGCGATGACTTTTTTAGCGAGTTCATAAATAGAAATTTCTTCGTTTGAGCCGATATTCACCACTTTACCAACAGCTTCCGGCGATTCGGTGAGTTTCATTAACCCCCTTATCACGTCGAAAACGGAGCAAAAGCAACGTGTCTGTTTTCCGTCACCGAAAACTTTGAGCGGCTCGTTTTTCATAGCGGCGTCAACGAATCGCGGTAAAACCATTCCGTACTGACCGGATTGGCGAGGTCCAACCGTGTTGAACAGTCGCACAATATAAACCGGCAGGCTCGTTTGGTAATAGTGAGCAAGCACAAGAAACTCGTCAAGCGCTTTAGCGGAAGCGTAAGCCCAACGGCGTTTGGAAGTTGGCCCCATGACCGTGTCGCAGTCTTCAGAAAACGGTACGGACTCCGACTTGCCGTAAACTTCGCTCGTTGACGTTAACAACATCGGTTTACGGAACCTGGCGCAAATCTCGACAACGGTGTCAGTCGTTCGCACTATCCGTTGCACCGTTTCAACCGGCCTGTCAATTATAAGCTGCACGCCAACTGCGCTGGCAAGATGAAACACAAAATCGTGTTTTGGTATCTCGTTATTCAACAGGGCTGCGTCATCAGCCGAAGTTATTATTGCCCGGAAGTTTGCGCTTGACTCCAGATGCGCAATATTATCCCAACAACCAGTCGAAAGGTCGTCGATTACAGTTAATTTGGCTCCTGAAGCAAGGACCGCTTCACAAAGATGCGAACCGATAAATCCCGCCCCGCCAGTAATCAGATAGGATTTAGGCATTTGGCTTTAGAGTAAATTTGTCATGTTGAAAAACGCTGATCTAGGATCAGCGGCTAAACGAAGCGGACAAATTTACATTTGACTGTTAATTTCTGGTGTCGCCCCAAAAAAACGTTGACGCCACAAAATCTGACGTCTAACGTCTTAAGTCTAACGTCTTCCTTAATCACACTTTCATTGCAGCGGCAAGGATACGTGAAGTGCTTGGCCGCATAATACGCGGGTCGACTTCGTTTCCTTCCTGAAGCGTTTTACGGACGTCTTTACCGGAGATGAAAACCGGCTTTTCGTCTTTGTGGTTTTCCATGAGATCAACTCTTCCAACCGAATCGTAATACGCAGCAAAACCAACACAAAGCGGTTTGATTTTCAAGTCGCCTTTCAGGTTATTGAAAATTTCCTGTGCGTCGAAATCGCCCCAGATCGGAGTGCCGTCATGATACGGTGCATCGGCATGTTTACGACCAATAATCAAGTCGGTAAATCCGAAGTTCTGTCTGTAAATCGCGTGCATAACCGCTTCTTTCGGACCACCGTAAAACATTTTGATATCAAGGCCGAGTAGAATA
>JBOFQC010000744.1:0-3187 GCA_051660725.1 Thermoguttaceae bacterium | reverse complement strand
TTCATGTCTATAAAGTCGTTCACGATGACACCGCCGAGGTCGCGCAACCGAATCTGACGTGCGATTTCTTTTGCAGCGCGGAGATTCATCTGGTAAGCGGTGTCTTCGGCATTGTCTTCCGTGCGGAAATTACCGCTGTTCACGTCAATTGCGACGAGTGCTTCTGTCTGGTCGATTACAATTGAGCCGCCGTCTTTCAAAGCGACACGGCGGTGATGTATTTTCGCAATCTCCTGATCTATGTTGTATTTGAAAAACAGCGGTTCCTTGCCGTCATAAAGCTGAAGTCGATTTACATAACGTGGCATCACAAGTTGCAGGAATTCCTTTGCCCGTTCGTAAGCTGCCGGCTCGTCAATTACAATTGTATCAATCTCGGCGGTGAAAATGTCACGAATCGTGCGGATTATCATGTCGCTCTCTTCATAAATATCAATCGGAGAGGGCATTTTCCGAACACGTCTTACAATTGCTTTCCAAAGCCGCATCAGATATGCGAGGTCGCGGGAAAGTTCTTTTCTGGTACGGTCTGCACCGGCAGTACGAACAATGAAACCGAGTCCTCTGGGCGGTTTAAGTTCCCGCATCAGGTCACGGAGTTTGCGTCTGACTTGTTCGTCTTCGATTTTACGAGACACACCGACACGACCAAGTGACGGCATCAAAACAAGATAACGACCAGGTATGCTAATATATGTGGAAAGTGTAGGGCCTTTATTACCGAGTCCTTCTTTTATCACTTGAACGAGAACTTCGTCGCCGCGTTTGAACACTTCCTGGATCGGAGGTTTGAAGCGAGGTCGGTTATATCCGAATCCGTCGTCCGGCACACCTGAACGTGAACCGCGATTTCTGTCGTCCCGGGGATTGTTTTTTTCTGCCAGTGCCGCTTTTTCAGCCCAGCCGGGAACCTGCGAAAAGTAATGCGGTTCCACATCGCTGATATGCAAAAAACCGTTTCGACCAACGCCGAAATCGACAAATGCGGCCTGTATGCCCGGCTCAAGATTGGCAATCACACCTTTATAAATATTACCGGTGTAATTTTCCTGATTGGTTCGTTCGACGTAAAGTTCTTCGAGAACTCCGTCTTCGACGACAGCGATCCGACATTCTTCCTGCTGACGGACGTTAATTAGCATTTCCTGCTTCATATATACTCGCTCTTTTCTTCGGCAAAAAGGCGAATACGAGATATTTTAGTTTCAGGACTCTTTTCAAGGGATTTTATTATCAGCGTTCAACTTACATAAAATCTTGAGTAGGAATCATTCAAGTACGACTTTATTCAAGGACGCAATCTTTTCTGACGGGGAAAATACTTCTAAAAAGTTCTGTCCCGAGATTGAGAGCGGCCATAAGTTCACGGATACCAGCGTCTGGACCTCGTGTTGATTGTAATTGTACCGAAAGCAAACCGGAGTCGGTGTCAAGCGAGAGATTTGAAACAGCGGGACGCAGATCGACGACTTTTCCATTGTGTTTTTCAATAGGAAATTCCGAAGAGTCGAGAATTTCATTTATTCTCGTCATAGTCGCGCTTCGAAGTTCGCAAGGAATCCGCATCTCATAGACAGATGCGATAAGGTATGCTTTTTTTTCACCTTGCGCCATTTTTCTGGCGGCGGTGAAGTGCAAACCTTCTACAGAACAGCGATTAAGCTCATTTAGCACAGTTTCCGGCGCCAGGGATTCGCTGAATTCCAGTTCCAAGACCTCATTTTCTCCGGCGATTCCAAGTGGAAGCGCAGACGGAGAACTCATGCGAAGCTTCGGATGAAAGCCCTCGCTCATCGCAATCGGTAATCGCGCACGCCGAAACAGACGTTCAAGCGTCGTGAGAAGGTCCCGGTGTCCGATGAAACAGAGATTTCCGGTTTTACTAAAATGTATTCGTATTCGTTCTCGAACCATGTGCTTGTGTCGAACGAATTTTGTTATTCGTCGGCTCAAAAAGTTCGACAATTTCCAAGCAGCCGATGCTAGGAAATCCAAAAGTAAAATGTATTTACGGTATATCAATTATTTGGGAGTGCGCCCAATTAAATTCTATTATTAACACTTTTTTCAGTAATGATTATACTACAAACTTATTTATTAAGCAACTGGTACTAGTACGCCCGGTATTTTTTTTGCCGGGGTTGTTTTTATAAATATTTCCCGTTATTATGAAAAAAACTATTCCAAATTATTTACTTAAATCCCAATTACGAGGTAATAAATGACAAATCGACGTAATTTTTTGAAAACAAGTGCGTTAGCAGGTGCTGCATTAACCCTTCCACAGATGACACGCGGTGTTCACGCTGCGGAAAATAACACAATTAAAATCGGACTCGTCGGCTGCGGCGGACGCGGAAGTGGTGCTATAAGAAACGCTCTAAACGCAGACGAAAACACAAAAGTCGTGGCGGTTTGTGATGCTTTTGAAGACAGAGCCAAAAGATGCGCAACCGGTCTCGCTGATGAAGACGGATACGAAGGACGCATTGCTCTTAACGAAGAAAATATTTTTTGGGGTATGGATTCCTATAAAAAGGTAATCGACCTGTGCGATGTGGTACTGCTCTGCGAAACTCCGCACTTCCGTCCAAGATCGCTACGTTATGCGGTTGAAAAAGGAAAACATGTCTTCTGCGAAAAACCAGTCGCCGTTGACGGCCCCGGTATCCGAAGCGTTCTAGAATCCGCCAAAATCGCGAAGCAAAAGAACCTCAACCTGGTTTCCGGACTCTGCTGGCGTTATGACCTTAACGTTCAGGATATGATGAAACGCGTTCTTGACGGAGCCATTGGTGAAATCCAAACCATTCGTGAAACGTACCTGACTTCCCGTCCGTGGACAGTTGAACGCAAGCCCGGCGAATCCGAAATGAGTTTCCAAATGCGAAACTGGTACAGCTTCACATGGCTTTCCGGCGACTTCAACGTCGAACAGCATGTACATAGCCTCGACAAAGCACTCTGGGCTTACGGCGATGTTCCGCCAGTTGCCGCTTTCGGTATCGGTGCCAGAATGGCAATGACCGAATATCCACGCTGCGGAAATATCCAGGACGCAATGGGTGTCGCTTTCGAATATGAAGACGGCAGAACAATTTATTCGTTCTCACGCCAACAACCCGGCTGCTACAATGACGTAGACGATTACTTCAAAGGTACTGACGGAACCGCAACGATTCTGTCT
>JBOFQC010000743.1:0-5697 GCA_051660725.1 Thermoguttaceae bacterium | reverse complement strand
TTGCGTAAAGTTCTTCTGCTCTGGCTGACGAATACGGGTCGAAAAACTCAGGCGTCGAATTAAGTGTGGAATTTGAGTTTCCGCCGCCAATGTTTTTCGTACCGCTAACGGAATCCTGACGTTGTCTTTCAATATTGGCTGCAACAAGCGTGCGGACATCATCCGAATCAGGCGAAAATGTTACATACGGCTCACCACCAACGGTTGTTTTGTACATTGCGTCGAGGATTTGCGGCTTTGTTTGCACAATTCGCTCCGGTTCGGTTTTGTCGAGTAATTCTTCGCACAGAGAAGCGATTTCCGCTTGGTTTTGGAAGTTTTTCTCGCCGGAATTAAGCATGTTCAGCATTATACGGCGGACAAACGAAATCGCGACGTTTTTCGATGTCGGACTGAAAGTGTCCACTTCTTTTACGAGAGACCTTGCTAAAATCAGATAATTGGGGGCGGATTGTTCCTGCGGTTGAGTTGACCAAATTTGAAATTCCTTTTCCAGAGCGTCGCGCGAGGCGAAAACAACCACACGCCGCTGCGAATGCAGCAGGTTTACCAATGTTGGTACGCCATGTTTGCCTAAACCGCTTATTTTATCAACGATTTTTTCTACTTCGGTGTCTGGAGCGGTTACAACCTCTGCCGCAAGTTGGCGGGCAAGCTCCTTGGTTGAAAGGTCTAGCGCATAGAACGTCACCGTAAGAACTATTCCTGTTAATGGTAACAGTATTCCCCAGGGAGTTGTGAGTAGTTTTTTAAAAAATCTCATTTTCCTCTCGATTATGCAAAATAATACATTTATACGAGTAGAATAATACGAATTATCAAGTTCCTACGCAATGCCAATTTTGGGAGAGAAGACGTTAGACTTCAGACGTCAGACTTCAGAAATTCTCTCCAGTTTCTGAGAAACTGTGCTGCCGAGTAATATTCACTGCCAATGGATTCGAAAATCCAACGTCTGACGTCTAACGTCTTCCTCTCTTGTCTAACGTCTATTCAGGCACTTGCCTATTGCGTAATTTTACTTTATACTACGCTTTCAGGAAATCAGCGAATTTGCGGGCATGGTGGAATTGGCAGACACGCCAGACTTAGGATCTGGTGCTTAATCGCGTGGAGGTTCGAGTCCTCTTGCCCGCATTTTTCTGTTTTTTTCTTTTTCTACCCCCATACCCCATAACTCCAATGAAATTCGGAATTAATCTTTTGCTGTGGCTTGATACGCTTTCCGACGACAAATTTTTTCTGTTGGAGGAAATCAAAGAAATTGGATATGACGTTATCGAAATCCCAATTTTCGATAAAGATGTTGCAAATGCCGCGAAGTGGGGCAAAAAATTGGACGAGTTCGGTTTTCTCAGAAGCGGAACTTGTGCTTACGGGCCAGAAGATAACATGATTTCAGCTGATCCGAAAATTCGCAGACAAGGAATTGACACAAATAAAGCGATTTTAGATTGCTGTGCCGCGGCTGGTTGTACCGTTATGGCAGGCAACTCTGCTTCTGCTCTCGGCGTTTTCACCGGAAAAGGCCCAACCGAAGAAGAATTCAAATGGGCAGTTGAAGGCATGCAGGAAGTTGCCGAACACGCTCAAAAAGTAAACGTGAAAATCGGTATGGAAGCCCTGAACCGATTCGAAGCGTACTTCGTCAACTGTGCAGCTGACGGAGCGAAATTCGTCAAAGCGGTAAATCATCCGTTCTGCGGAATGATGTACGACACGTTCCATTCGAACATTGAAGAAAAGAGTATTCCAGATGCAATCAGGGCGTTAAAAGGTGTCCTCAATCACGTTCACATTTCAGAGTGTGACCGAAGTACTCCCGGTGCCGGAAATGTGCGCTGGAAAGAAAATTTCGATACACTGCATGAAATCGGATACGACGGTTTCTTCGTGGTCGAAGCGTTTGGAATGGCGTTGCCGAAGCTTGTTGCCGCTACAAAAATCTGGCGTAAAATGTACACCACTGAAAGACAACTCGCAGTTGACGCCTTGGCTTTCATGAAACGTGAAGTCGGCAGCCGCTGGAAATAACTTAGCGGTTGGTGGCTCGCCACTGACGCCCTTTTCAATATTGCAATGCACACATTCGATTATTATCCGACTGCACCGCTTCGTAACATTGCCGCAATGTCTGGTCTTTTGCGGCAAATACGGACTTTTTTCGAATCGAACGGATTCATCGAAGTGATTACGCCGACACTTTCGGTTGACACCATTATAAATCGGTACTTGGAGCCGATACCTGTTTCGGTTGAGACTTTGCCGAACCGTTACCAAACCTATTATCTTCAGACGTCGCCTGAATTCTGCATGAAACGGCTTCTCGCTTCCGGGGCCAAAGCGATTTTTCAGACGACTCACGCTTACCGAAGCGGAGATATGGGACAAATGCACAACGTCGAGTTCACAATGCTCGAATGGTACAGAACGGGCGACGAATACGAACAGGGCATGCAGCTTCTCGCTGATTTTACGGATCACATTTTCAGACGCGGCGGAACGGAAAACATGAGTTTTCTCGACGCTTTTTTCAAGTTCACCGGTCTGAATCCGCATACTACGACATGCGACCAAATGCGGCAGTTTGCTGATGATAATCGAATTCCGTACCCTGAATCTTTCAACGCCACGACGATTAAAAACGACGTGCCTTACGATTTGCTTCGTGAACCGTGGGTCGACTTGATTTTTGCGGAAGTTGTGCAGCCGAACCTCGGTAATGATCTTCCGACGATTGTATACGATTATCCCGGTTGGCAGTCGCAGTTGGCCACGACTCGGACCGTTAAATCGGAAGACGGCGATTACGAAGTGAGCGAACGGTTCGAACTTTACGTAAACGGCATTGAGCTTGCGAACGGATACCACGAACTTACTGATACTGATGCGCTTATTGAGCGAAATCGGGTCACAAATCTGGCACGTATTGCGGACGGAAAAGCGCCGCTCCCGGAAAAAAGTATGCTGCTAAGCGCAATGGAAGCGGGCCTGCCCCCGTGCTGCGGTACCGCTCTTGGTGTCGAACGGCTGCTTATGACACTGCTCGAAGTAGAAAGAATTGACGAAGTTTTGCCATTCCCATTTGACCGGGCGTAGATATATTTTTTCCAGGTGCTTCTTTTCAAGAAAAAATTCATCTCTTTAATACTCAAGGGTCAGAAGACGCAAACGATCAGACTCTGGAAACACTGCCGCTTTAAATCCGGGCAAAGAAGTTACACACCGGGTGTCGGTTACATAAGGGTCGAATCCATTGAGCAGGTCACTCTTGAGTCGTTAACCGACGACGATGCGATTCTGGACGGATTCGAGACTGCGTCAGCTCTTAAAGAAGAGATTCAAAGCATTTACGGCGAAAAGATTGAAGCCGGTTATAAACCGTTTAAGGTTCGTTTCTCGATTTTGCCGGAAGCCGAACAGGAACGGATAAAAGCGGAAAAAAAACGTCAAAAGAAACAGAAAAAAACGCAAAAAAAGTACGAAACGGTAATGGCCGAGCTTCGTGAAATGGCCGAAGTTAAGAATTGAACCGTCTTGAGTGTTAAATATGTTTTTGGTAAAATTATCTTACATAATGTTTATTACGACTTTGTTGTAATTTATTAATATATTGTTTCGTTTTTGACATCAGCTATACAGCGAACTGAGCTGTGTACTACCCATTCAGTAACATGAATCCAATTTTAGGTGTATTTTTTCATTGGCTCGGCGGTCTTGCATCCGGTAGTTTTTACGTACCGTATCGGGGCGTCCGTAAATGGTCTTGGGAGGTTTTCTGGCTCACGGGTGGTGTGTTCAGTTGGATTTTCGCCCCGTGGATTGCTGCTTTTTTACTTACCAATAATCTTTGTTCAGTCTTGAAGGACTCGATTGTATCGCATCCGGACGCAGTTGGACTTGCGTTTTTCTTCGGTATGGTCTGGGGACTCGGAGGTCTGACTTTCGGCTTGACGATGCGTTACCTCGGTATGTCGCTTGGTATGGCTATTGCTCTCGGATACTGTACCGTGTTCGGGGCGTTGATACCGCCGATTTTCAAAGGGACTTTTTTCACCGTTGTTATTGGTACGACTTCTGGTGTCGTTTCGCTGCTTGGCGTCGGAACTTGCGTGCTAGGAATCGCAATTGCCGCTTGTGCCGGCATGTCCAAAGAACGTGAAATGTCCGAAGAAGCGAAAAAAGCCTCCATTAAGGAATTCAATTTCGTCAAAGGACTTCTGGTCGCTACTTTTTCGGGCATTATGAGTGCCGGTTTCGCTTTCGGTTTGGCCGCTTCCGGTCCGATAACTGATCTTTCGCTTGAAGCACAAACGCCGAAACTTTGGTCCGAACTGCCGAGATTGTGCATAGTTCTGGCCGGCGGATTTACTACAAACTTTATCTGGTGTCTCATTTTAATTATTAAAAACAAAACGGCTCACCAGTTTTTGGCCAAGAATCTTACCGAAGAAGGAAAACTTGTCGCAGAATCACAAGCGACGAAAAAGACGAGAGTGCCGATGTTTACGAACTATTTGCTTTGCGCAATTGCCGGCGTTACATGGTATTTACAGTTTTTCTTTTATTCGCTCGGCGAAACGCAAATGGGAATTTACCAATTCTCAAGTTGGCCGTTGCACATGGCAAGCATTATGATTTTCAGTTCGTTGTGGGGCATTGCGTTGCTCGAATGGAAGGGAACAAGCGGACTTACGAAATCAATTTTGGCCCTGACCCTTACGACGTTGATTTTCTCAACTATTATTATGGGGTACGGTACTCACATTGGAAAAATCGACAAGGAAAAAGAGTTTGCTGAAATCACGGTAAGAATCAATCTTGCCACGCAGATTGCGAGCGAATTACAACCTTCCGAAGCCGGAGCGGCTGATTACCAAGCTAAGTTAAAGTTGGTTAAAGATGAAATCATACCCGAAGCTAAAAAATTGGCTCAGTACGCCAAACCGAAAAAAGGTAGGGAGCTTGACGAAAACGTTTCCAAGCGGAAAGTAGAAGGTTTGCTAGACGACATCGGTGTTATAGGAAAAGAAGTGGACGATAAAGCCGAAAAAGGCAAAAAAATTCGTGTAGGTCGTGAAAAAACCGACAATTTAATTGCCGAAATTGACGCTTTAGCGAACACGGACAATCCGGAAGAAATCAAACAAAACGTCTCCAAATTGAACGTCACGGTTCAAGAGTTGCACGGATTGTTTGAAGGTAAATAATGATAATGTTTAGCCGCCGACTTTAGGTCGGCGGCTAACAGAATTTAGATGACACTCATTGGATTTTGGAAATTTCAAACGTATACAGTTATAGAATATAAGTGCAAAACACCACAAACGCAGAAATCTGGTCGAAGCCTGATTGGATCGGTGACAGCTTGGACGAATGGGCTAACCAACCGATTGAATGGGAACCGGCGCAAAATTGCCGTAAGCGAGTTGAACAATTCACGAACAGGACCGCTTCGTTACGGCACCGTCTCGGAATGCCGCTGATTGTAGCGTTTCTGGGTGGTACCGGTACCGGCAAAAGTACGTTGATAAATGCCGTTCTCGGTGAAAAAGTTGTTCGTGAAGGAAAGCAAAGACCGACAACGGACCAGCCGATTCTGATTTGCCGCCCGGATATTGATCCGACGTATTGGGGAATCGACGTTTCCGATTTAAAAGTTGAAAAACGCGATTTGCCGACTTTGCGTAAAACGGT
>JBOFQC010000742.1:0-2755 GCA_051660725.1 Thermoguttaceae bacterium | reverse complement strand
CTTTTTTATTTGTTTTTCCAGTTGCTTCTACTTTATTGGTATTTACTTTATTAGCGTCTGCTTTATTACCGGTTTTCGAATCTTTCCAAAGCGACTCCATCCAGCGTAATGCAATTGAGTGGAAAGTATAATCACCCTCTGTAAGCGGAATCTCTTCGGTTTGGCTCAGCCAGTGCATAATAAGCCCCATTGAAGCGACCGGGTCACGCTGATCCAGAAGTGCTTCGCCAAGCAAAACGTACGCTTTCGGCGACTTGAAACGGTTCACGTGCCGACTCCAAAACGCAATGTCACCCGCTGCGGTTCCTGCTTTGTGCCAAGCGGCAAGCGCAGTCGAAACTTTTGCGGCGGATTCCCAAGCGGCAAGGCCGGAGAAACCTTCAACGCTTGAAACTTCGGTACTTCCGAATTGGTCCCACCAGCCGGCCAAATCACTCATCCGATCCGACAAGTCGGCCTGCAGTTCGCCAAGTCCGGATGCGGCGGCCTCCTTTTGTAAGCGGCTGTAAAGATCGAAGATGTCGTCCAAAAGATGAATCAAATCGTCAACGCGGTGATCGTGTATGCTGTTATCTACTGCCGGAAAAAGACTGTATTGCGCACCGAAACCAAGTATTGTCCAAGGATCAACGAGCGCACCGCAAGTAATGCCGCGTTTGAGCAGCTTTTCCATATCCGTGATGAGAGCCGACGCTTCCGCGACACTTCCCCGGTCTGCAAGAAAATGAGCCTGCGTTATCAAACATTCCACTTGGCACAAAATACGTGCCGAAGCGACGGAAATAATGTCCGACTGGCGTTTTGACGCTTCGAAATAACCCATACGAGCAAAAGTTCGTGCCAAATGTAACCGCTGTAATTGGTCGGCCCGACGCTTTGCCAAGCGTTTGTTCAAATCCTGTCTCGCTCCTCCAAACGGCTGCTGAAGTCGTGATTGTTCCTGTTCCAATCTCGGCTTCATCTGTTCTGGAATCTTTTTTATCAGCGAATCGTAAAATCTGTCACGGTATCCTGCAATTTGCGGCATTAAAGTCGAAAGATTCACCGTTGAATCGTGTGCGGAGGGGCCGTCTCCAGTAATTCCGCTACCCATTAGCATTGTGCCGGCAAGTACCGCTCCGGTTTCGTAAAGAAGCTCGTCCTGCGGTACGTTTGACACATCAGATTCTCCTGTATACGCAAGCTCACTCCGCTGCATTATGCAGTCCAGAGTAACCTGGTGAATAACGAATCTCGTGTAGTACCCATCATTGTCAATTGTGTTCATGTCCCAAGTACCGAAGTGGTAATTCGGGCGGCGATTAACCGGATGATCAAAATCGTAAGCGCGTGGGTCAAGTACCAGCTCATTTAATTTGTCGGGATTGAACCAAGCGTCATGGAGTACATCACCGTTTGCATTTGTCAAGATTTCCAACGCTTTTTCGACCACTTTTTGGTATTTACCGCAAACGGTTCCCGCCCCTTTAATATAAAGCGGAATCGGCGCAACCCATTCGTGAGCATTCGGCTGGTGCTTTTCCTCACCTTCAAGAATCGGAATCGGACGATAACCGAGCAGGTCGTTCAGTTTCGTTATAACGGCCGGAACAATCCGATCAACTTCGTCCCACGGCCCATCTTGGGAAAGAACAGCTTCGAAAACCCGTCCGAGAAAAAAAGGATTGAAAAGCGAATCGTCTGTGTGATGAAAAAGCAGGTCTTCGTGAAACTTCCTGTACGCAGACAACAAATGGTCACGTACCAAAAGAATTACCTGTTTCGCCTGTTCTGATTTATCAAATGCTTCAGTGGATTCGTCCGGACTGTCTGAAATAACAGAAAGCTGCTCAAGCAATAAATCGAGCATTGCTTTCCAAGTTCCTTGCGGCACATTTTGCGAGACAAACTCAAAAAGATCGCTCATGTTCTTGAGAAATTTTACATCTTGTGTTCCAGACGAAAAATTCAAGTAACCGAGTATATCTTTTATCGATTTCTGTACCGTGTTGGGTATTTTTTTGTGTTTCATTGAAAATTCTCTTTTCGCTGCTATCAGACAGAACAGACACTCTCCCCAAACTAGAAAGTGTACCAACATTATTCAGTAGGTCCAGAGGTATACCGGAGCCCGGTATGGGCGGTGCGCTTCGCGTGAAGTGTTCCGCCCCCCTTTGGTCGGCTCTGTTTCCGAGTTTTTCAATGTTTGGAACTGATTATCCTCAGTTTTCCCAACATTTGAAAACATGCAATCTATTCCGGGTGACAGAATATTACTTTTCGTCGGAATAATTTTAAGCATCAGAGGATTACAAGGTAGGCGACTTTCTCAGAAAGTCACTCCAGTTTCGGAGAAACTGGGCTACCTACACGAAAAAGCCGCAAATCTATCCTGACGTTCAGCATTGACAAATCATTACTTTTTTACTTTTTTTATTTTAAACTTTGCATTTCTTGTGTTTCCTTGTATAATTCCGGTAATTAACAAGCAATAAATCAGTAATAAATTGTCGTTTGTTTCTACACAAACTTAACCTAAACGAACCAATGAAAAGAAATATTTTAGCAGCTTTTTGCGTAATACTTGTGCTAGGGATTACGGCAAATTTGTTTACGCAGGAACGAGCAGAAACTCCTGCGACAACGCAGCCGATTTCTCCGGTATCTGAATCGGCGAAAAATTCAGCTGCGGAACCTGTTAATCAGGAATTGAGTTCTTCACTTCGTGGAATGAATCCTAGAAATCTGGTTAGAATGCGAGAAGATTTAACCGGCC
>JBOFQC010000741.1:0-2570 GCA_051660725.1 Thermoguttaceae bacterium | reverse complement strand
CTCGGCCAATTCCGCTCCGAAAGCAATATGTTACGTGAAAACCAGATTTCGGCACTGTCTGCAAACACAGTGCAAAATCCAATTATTGTGCAAAGTAAAAGCAACGCCGCCGCAGTCCGGATGTATAATCGCTTATAATTAAACAATTTATATACGTTTATCGGATCAACGAGTTTGGCCGACTGCGAAACGGTTCTGCCAATAAAACCGGAATTAAGTTGCCGCATCTCCGCATTTACGTTTCCGACGTGTCCGGCACCTGCGGCTGCTCCGACTCCGACGAGTTCGACTTTATTTAACTTGGAAGGTGTAAATTCAGCATTCGTAAATTCTGCATCTGCAAGCTCAACGCTGGTTATAAGCGATTCGTTTAACAGCGGGTCATGTTGCTCCAAAAGCAACGCAAGCTGCTTGTCAGAAACAGGCGAAATCAATCGGAAAAAAAGCCATTTCCAAAGTACAACCGCAAAACATACGCAAATTGCCGCGAGTATCACGGCACGGATTAGAACAATCGGCTCAAGGAACCGGTCAGCTGTAAGATCAAGCCAGAAAATCAAACAAAGAATCGTGATTGACGAAGCGGTTCCATCAATCACGACACAAGTTCGCAGCAAATAACGTAGCTGCCGCAATTTCTGGCTGATTATTATAGGGAGCATAAACTTTTAACCGAGAATAAAATCGTCAAGGATTTGGTTGAATTTTTCATCGGAGTAACCACCTTCTTCGTACGAAACCCAACCGTTGTAGTTTACGTCATCAATAGCTTTACGGACAGCTTTCCAGTCAATACTCGCTTTATCAATATTGCACCATTCGCCTTCACCGCCGCCGCGTTTGCCGGCAGGTTGTGTGACTTTGTACCCCTTGATATGCAATTTGACAAGTTCCGGTCCGAAAGCGTGAATCCAATCGACTGCGTTTGAGTATTTCGTGTGGTTCCCCAAGTCGAAGTACGCCTTTACCCACGGATTATTGAAGTGCTTGACCAAAGCAGCTGCGTATTCCGGAGTACACCAAAGGTTGTTCCAGACGTTTTCAATTGCAATCATTACACCTTCTTCGGCAGCAACCGGAATAAGCTCATCAATTGCTTTGATTGTGGCTTGCGTCGAGTAATTTTGCGCTTCGATATATTCGGCAAATTTCGAGTTATCTCCCTCGGCAACGGTTTTAACGACCAAAGTTTTCGGGTCGAAATCGATGTCGAAGTCCCAAGCATTTGGCATTGCCATACCACCAACGCGACACGGAACAAGCAAAATCGCGCTGGCACCGTAAGCGGCAGCACTACGAAGTGCGGTTTTCGTTTCGTCAATTGTTTTTTGTGCGACTTCTTTATCTTTATTGTTGAATTCAGCCCAACCACGCATCACGGAATGGATACGAAAATCGTGTTTTTCCGCAATTTGTCGAACTTTTCTGGCGTCTGGAACCGAAACGTTCCAGTCCATGACTTCGACACCGTCAAATCCCGCCGCTTTCCATTTTTCACACTGCTCGTCGGTTGGCGTGCCGGTAATTGTCGCTTTGTACAGTTTCGTTTTGTACTTTCCGCCGCTTTTGGGTTCGGCTGCACTTGCCGTTGCGGAACCTAGAATTCCACTCGATTTGCTGTTTGAAACTGAATTAGCCAAAAAAAGTCCGGCTGACGCGGCTGAAGCGCTTGCTAAAAAATTACGACGTGTTGTTTTCATATATTACTCCTAATTATTACTATTAATACTTAAGTTGGTTTTTAATTTTTAATTTTTCCGAACCGATTACTGAATCGAAAAAAAACATATAAATATAAAACTCACATATATTTGATTCTACCGGTCCGTAACAGTCGAGTCAATATGTGTAAATATACTCGTAATAACCGCCGACTTACGCCGGCGGCTCGCTTCAAGCTGCTCGTTGATTACATTAATTACATTTCTTTTGCTGTTTCAAGTGAGATAACTTGCCCGTCAGCGACGAGTTTTTTGGCAAGCGTTTCGTAATCCACATCTTGTACGTCACAATTTTTGTCAATTGCCAACGAAGCAGCAGTTGCGGCTGATTGGCCGAGAATCATAAAAACCGGTTCCATGCGAATCGACCCAAACGCGATGTGCGAACTGCTCAAGCAAGTCGGAACCAACAGATTCGTGCAGTCGGTTTTTTTCGGCACAATAGCACCGTAATCAATTCCGTAAGGGCCACGCGGCGGAACTCCAATGTCCCCCTCATTTTGTACGAACCCTTCAACTGTAACGTACCGCTGCACATTATGCGAATCCATTACATACGAACCCATGCCAATCGGTTTCGGCGGCATACGCTGTGCAAGACAATCCTTTTCGGTCATTACGTATTCTCCAACCATTCGGCGGGCTTCCCTGACGTAAATCTGGTGCGGCCAATTACCGTTGTCTTTGAATTCGTCTTTGGCGTAACCCCATTTCTGGAAAAGGTCTCTCACGTCTTGCGGCACTCCCGGATCATTTGCCAAAAAATACATGAGCCCTTGCTGGTACTTGCGGTGTTTTTCAATTATATCCTCACGCAAATCATACGAGCCGTCTGGATAATCGTAGTTC
>JBOFQC010000740.1:0-6575 GCA_051660725.1 Thermoguttaceae bacterium | reverse complement strand
CGTAATTATTGCGGTCTGAAATACATTCCATTTTTTGGTGAAAACTCAAGCGGATTCGGGATTTTAACTGCCGGGTTAGTTCTGGCTTTAATGGTATTGCCTTACATTTCAAGTGTTATGCGGGACGTGTTCAACATGACACCACCACTACTACGCGAAGCTGCGTATGGAATAGGCTGCACACGCTGGGAAGTAACCCGGCACATCGTGCTCAGGTACGGTTGGCGTGGAGTACTCGGCGGTATTTTTATCGGACTTGGCCGCGCACTCGGTGAAACAATGGCCGTGATGTTTGTGATCGGAAACGTTATACAGATACCGACAAGTATTTTCGCAAATGGCACCACTATTTCCGCAACACTTGCCAACAACTTCGCCGAAGCTGACGGACTTATGAGAAGTGTGCTGTTTGCTCTCGGTCTAGTGTTACTTGTACTTACACTGATAGTTCAAATATCAGTGCAACTGTTTATAAGAAAAGGGTTTAAACACTAAATCACGCTCCATAAACCTGACCTATATATTAGAAATCCTGAAACAAGGCCAACTGCAATTGCATAGTGTTCTACACTGATACTCGCATACAAATCAATAATTGTAAATTAACATCCAATGGCACGCAAACCACTTTTTTACCGACAACTTAAACAGCGAATTGTTGACTTGGTGTCGTTTTGCGCTCTTCTGTTCGCAGTCGGATTAATGTTGTGGATAATAGCGACACTGATCTATTACGGTGGCAAAACCATTTCATGGAAATTTCTTACAGCTGTTAGCAAACCATACGGCATACCACATCAGGGAATCGGAAATGCTTTACTAGGAACACTTTACATCACACTATTTTCAACGCTAATAGCGGTGCCGTTTGGACTGGCGTCAGGAATTTACCTCGCAGAATTTGACAGGCATTCGTATTTTGCAAAGTGTATAAGGTTTGGTGCCAATGTAATGATGGGAATCCCGTCAATTGTTGTCGGGTTGTTTATTTATGCGATTTGGGTGGTGCCAACAGGACATTTTTCAGGATTCGCCGGTTCACTTGCTTTGGCAGTGATAATGTTTCCAATTATCTTACGTACAACCGAAGATATGCTGCTAATGGTGCCAGATTCGAATAGAGAAGCGGCTCTCGCACTTGGAATTCCACGGTGGCGCACAACTATTAAAGTTGTATGCAGAAACGCCAGAGCCGGGCTGATCACTGGAATACTTATGGCTTTCGCCCGAGTAAGTGGTGAAACGGCACCACTTTTGTTTACCGCACTTTGGAGCGATTCGTGGCCGCGAAACTTCTTTACGACACCAATCGCTAATATACCGGTATTGGTAACCGAATACACAACTGGCAGTCCATTTGAAGCGAGACACGCTGCCGGCTGGGGTGCAGCTTTGGTCATGATGATTATCATCTTAATCATAAACGTCGGTGTCAGAATTTGTTTTAAACGCTAATCGCAAACAGTACATTATTACCTTATCTCATGCCACCAAAAATTGAAGCAAAAAACCTGTCATTTTTTTATGGTAACCACCAAACGTTATTCGAAAACAATCTTACGATTGAAGAGAAAAGCGTCACCGCTATAATTGGACCGTCAGGATGCGGAAAGTCAACGCATTTAAGGATTTATAACCGGATATTCGAATTATACAAGGGGCAATGTGTTTCAGGCGAAGTACTTCTTGACGGCCAGAATATTTTAAATGGCACCGTTGATTTACTTGAACTCCGGCGACGGATTGGAATGATTTTTCAAAAGCCGACACCGTTTCCGCTTTCTGTGTTCGAGAATATCGCGTGGTCGTTAAGATTGCATTTCAAAATGCCGAAAAGTGAAATTGCCGACCGAGTGAAAGAAACGCTTGTTAAGGTGTCACTTTGGGAGGAGGTGAAAGACAAACTCCACGCTAGTGGTCTTGCGCTTTCTGGCGGTCAGCAACAACGGCTTTGCATGGCTCGCGCAATTGCAGTTGAACCGGAAGTGCTGCTTATGGACGAACCAACCAGCGCAATTGATCCGGTCGTGACACTGAAAATTGAAGAAACCGTGCGTGAATTGAAAAAAGATTTTACAATTGTTATCGTGACACACAACATGCAGCAAGCGGCTCGACTTTCAGATTACACCGCTTTTTTTTACAAAGGAAAAATTGTCGAGTATGATAAAACCGACGTAATTTTCACAAACCCTCGAAACAAGCAAACGGAAGATTACATTACAGGAAGATTCGGATAAAATTCAGAATTTGCGATTTTGTTTCGTTCGATTTTGCCAAAGCTCCAATTACATAACATGAAAGCACACTTTGATTTAGAAATAGATTACCTTAATCGCTTGATTTCGTCACAAGCAATCGCAGTGGAAACCGCAGTAAAAAAAGCGACACAATCAATTGCGGACAAAGACGCCACCTCAGCTATTGAAGTGGAAAAAAACGACGATACAATAGATGAACTGGAAGTGCGGATTGAAGAAGAATGTTTGAAAGTACTCGCATTACACCAGCCGGTTGCTGGAGATTTACGGTATATAATCACGCTACTTAAAGTGAATACAGAACTCGAACGAATTGGAGATTTGGCGGTTTATATCGCACGTCGTGCAGTTCATATCGCATCGTTGCCAAGTGACGCCGTGCTGCCTGATTACAGTGATATGATACACAACGTAATCGATAATTTGAAAATGGCACTTGACGCCTTTTTGTATCGAGATGTGCGTTTGGCGGCGAAAGTTATTGACAGCGATGACGCCATTGACAACTTCCATCACGAAAACAAAAAACAACTTGCCGGAATGATAAAAACGAATCCCGCCGCCGTTGACGGATTGCTTGATTTCTTAGCCATTTCCCGGTCACTTGAAAGAATAGCCGACAGTTGTACAAATATCGGTGAAGATGTGTTGTATCAGGAACAAGGAAAAATTGTGCGACATAGCAGACAGTGATATTAAAATGTAAAACACTTTGCCAATTGAGTTTATACGCTGACACCGAAGCAGTAACGATCAGCGATTTATCTCACTTGCACATAATATGAGCGCTGAAAAAATACTCATTATCGAAGACGAAGCGGCAATTGCCGAACTTCTGGTTTATAATCTCGAAAAAGAAGGATACAAACGAGTGACTACCGTTTCGTCTGGTGAAGATGCTTTGAATGAAGCAAAACAGAATCCGCCTGACCTGATTTTGCTTGATATCATGTTGCCAGGTATCAACGGTCTCGATGTCTGCAAAAAGTTGAAATCCAAGCCGGAAACAGCTGAAATTCCGATAATCATGATAACTGCCAAAAGCGAGGAAAGCGACGTTGTCGTCGGCTTGGAACTCGGTGCTGATGATTACATAACCAAACCGTTCAGTGCAAAACTTGTAATCGCCAGAATACGGGCTCTACTTCGGCGGTATCAGCAAGTTGCAACTTCACGACCTAAAGACGACTTGCTTATTGCAGGTCCGTTACGAATAAATTTGATATCACGAGAAGTATTTCTTGACGGCGAACCGATAACCTTGACACGTGGCGAATACGAAATCCTTCTCCTTTTCATTGAATCGCCAAACAGGGTCTTCACCCGTAATCAACTGGTTGTAGAAACCCGCGGTGACGATTACGTTACTGAACGCGCAATTGATGTGCAGATTCTCGGTCTGCGTCGCAAACTCGGAGAACATGCACGATTGATAGAAACGATACGTGGTGTCGGATACTGTTTCAGGAGTTGATTTTCGACTGTTCTCTGCACATGGTGTCAACATCATTGCCACTGCTAAACATATTAGATCAGGAACCTAAATTCTTATGTCCAAACGATTTCTTTCAATTGTACCGGTAATACTTTTCTCGATACTGGGATTCCTTCTTTTGGGTTTTCTTATGGAATCGCAGGCTTTGGAAAACATATTTATAAACCGTATTGGACGTGAAGTCGAGCTAAGCACTAAGATTTCTGCAATAACAATTCGCGACCTGCTGAAAAATGTTGACGAAGAAGCGGTGCCAAATTTTGTCGAAAAACAACTGACACCCCTTTTGGACGAAAATACCAGAATCACAGTACTTAAGTCTGATGGTGTCGTTTTAGCAGATTCCTGGGAGAACCCAAAAGTAATGTCCAACCATTCAGATCGTGACGAATTTATTGCAGTAATGGAAAAATTCAACCCGGACCATTCAGGAGATTCACCTGACACTACTGACTTCCCGTGTGTTTCGTTTCAACGTTATTCGACTACGACGCACCAAAACATGCTGTACTGTATAACAGGTTTCGAAAGCAACAGCGGTATATATCTTGTCCGGACTGCTGTTTCTGTTCAATCAATTGACAAAATGACGCGAAAGATTCGCCGCAACATCATTGTTTTATCAGTGTTTGCGATGTTGCTTGCAGTTGTACTCGGATATCTGCTTTTTACCTGGTTTTCGCAGCCGTTATCAAAATTATCGGAGGCTGCGCGTAAAATAGCATCCGGTGCATCTGACACCAAATTGCCATCATTACGGGGCGACTCCTTGAAGCAGCTTGCACAAACAATTTACGACATGTCCGACCAACTGCAAAATAAAATCACGCAACTTTCGCAAGAAAAAGTCATTCGCGATTCAATTTTCGATGCAATGGTCGAAGGCGTGGTGTTAATAGATGCAAACGGTATCATAATCGAGATGAATAGGGCCGCAGCTGCAATCTTGGGAACAAATGAAACGACTGCAAGAAGCCGTGTGCTTACCGCTGTTTGGAGGAATCCAGAAGTCGAGATTTTTTTTAACGACCTACTCGAAAAAAATCGAGTCCAGAATATTCAGGTAAAGAAAGAAATTAACTTTGCTGATGACACCAAAAACATCTGTCTCACCGTTGAAGAAATTAATTTGAAAGCTCAAGAAAAAGCTTTTCTACTTGTTTTGTATGATTTGACTCGAATGAAAAAACTCGAGACTTACAGACGTGATTTCGTGGCAAATCTTTCCCATGAGATCAAGACACCGCTAACTGTTATTTCCGGAACGGTTGAAGCATTACTGGACGGTGTCATTGATGATAAACCTAGACGCGATAAGTTTTTAAACACACTGCACACACATTCCATTCGTTTGACTCGTTTGCTCGAAGATGTACTTTCGCTCGCAAATCTTGAGTGTACTCCAGGAAGTCAGTCGCCTGATTTTTACGAACTTCCGCTTGCTGAAACCGTTCAAGTTGCCGTTTCATTATGCAAGCTGCGAGCTGAACAGCGAAACATGACACT
The DNA here is from genome assembly GCA_051660725.1 of Thermoguttaceae bacterium. Classification (GTDB taxonomy): domain Bacteria; phylum Planctomycetota; class Planctomycetia; order Pirellulales; family Thermoguttaceae; genus JAVBSX01. The sequence continues at coordinate 1,313 of JBOFQC010000740.1, read as the reverse complement.
GGAATTTACTGACAAAACGGACAATTGCGTCGTGTCTTTTTCGCAGAAATTGATTGAGCAGGCGGTTATAAACCTTGTAGATAACGCCATTAAATACTCGACGCCAGGAGACACAATAAAAATTGCACTTGAACGAAAAAATAACGACCTTCTTTTAATCGTGGAAGATCACGGACGCGGAATTCCGCTTGAACACAGAGAACGTGTGTTTGAACGATTTTACCGTGTTGACCCGTCACGAGACCGCCAAACCGGCGGCACTGGATTGGGGCTCGCAATTGTAAAACATATTGCCCAGCTTCATAATGGTTCGGTTTATACAGAACCGACTTCACCAACTGGTGCCACGTTTATTATGCGATTTTCTGATGTTATTAAGTAACATGGCGTCCGATTTTCTACTCGAAAAAACAAAAAATAGAAAATCGTAAAACCGAAAAGAAACTCTTGATATTCAAGATTTAACGCAAATCATTATAATTTAGTATCTTACGCTCGGCACTGAAGGCCAATATGCTGGCACATTTGGTTTCGGCTTGGCTCGACCAATTGGGAAATTAAGCCCAACGGTTAGCGCACAATTACCCTGCGTTTTGGCGGTGTCAGTGGAAAATAGAACATTGTCGATGAGATCAACTTGTAGAGCCATTCGCTCACTCCACCAGTATTTAAATCCGATCCCGAATGGAATCATCCAGCCGTTAATATTATGCTTGACACCGTATGAGTCGGTGAACTGTTGGTTCACGGCACCGATACCCAGCTTTAGATACGGTCTCCACTTTGCATTGCCAAACGGATAATAATGTAAACTGACGTCACCCATTGAAATCGTATTATTTCGGGTTGTGAGCGGCGACACATACGTTAACCCCTGCGCGGCGGCCCATTCTTCGTACATTTGTTTCCCATAAGCTGTGTCTTTGCTCGGCAACGAAGCGAAGTGAACTCGTGATTCGACGCCCCAGTAATTATCGAAGTACCAACCGAAAATGATACCGCCCGTGGCGCCACAATCCTGGTCAATGAGTCCGTCTATTAGTTGGCTTCCTGCCATTCCGCCGGCAAAAGCTCCGACATAAAATGGCCTGTCGAGCCAACTTCGCATTTTTAACGGATTGCCGACACCCCGATCCGGGCCGGTGGGTGATTTAAACGGATTAAAGTAACTTAATGTTTCCAATGCCGTTGGTGCCAGCTGAGTTTTTCTGTCGCTTTCAGCTTGTTCTCCGTAAGGGGAATACGGCGGCTGTCCGTAATACGGGTAATTGTTTTGTCCCGGATATTGATTCGGATACTGGCTTGAATATGGA
>JBOFQC010000739.1:0-6600 GCA_051660725.1 Thermoguttaceae bacterium | reverse complement strand
GCTCTTTGCCGACACGCTCCGGACGCTTGAAGTCGTAAGGGGTTACCTTTTCTTGTTTCGTCCAGGCCCCGGTTTTTGGGGCACCGCCGCCAAGAGCAAATGGTTTTGCGGCAAGTCCGGGCGCAGCAGGAGCGGCAGCGGGAGCTTCTTTTTTCTCCCCCCGGGACATGATATTTAACAGATTCTCAACTTCTTCTTGACTGAGAACTTCTCCGCCCATTTGATTTTATTCTATTATCGGATTACTGATCAACAGAAAAATTTTACGTTAATACTCTTGTTAGCCACGGAGCCCTGCTCCGGGAGGTCCGCAAACTGTGTAAAACGTCGAGCAGGGCTCGACGGCTAACACTTACTACCGCTAAATAATTCTAATATTATAAAGGTAACGGTATACACTACTACCTTTAGAGTGGATAATACATATAATACCATTATTACACAAGAGCAAAACAAGAGTAAAAAACAAGAAGAACGCAAAAATATGATTGTGCGGTTGTCTCTGATCGCCAAGCTCCTTATGCCTGAACGGCAGTTCCTTAATGCCAGGACTGCAAGGTCTTAGGCGGTTACAAATACCTTATTACGTATCTAACGAATGCCTTTATTGCATAATAAAACCGTATTTATACTCGACGCACACGGAATTCTGCACCAGCTTTTCCACGCTTTGCCGGAAATGACTTCTCCAAAAGGCGAACCGGTTGGTGCCGTTTTTGGATTTGCACGGGATTTAATCTCTCTGGTTTCCAAACACAAACCGGATTATCTTTTCTGCGCGTATGATTTGCCGGGCGGGACTTTCCGAAACGAGCTTTATCCGAAATACAAGGAAAACCGCAAGGAAATGCCGGAAACGTTGCGTCCGCAAATTGCGTTTTCCCGTGATCTGTTGGACGCGTTTGAAGTTCCGATTCTATGCAAAGAAGGGTTCGAAGCAGACGACGTGCTTGCAACCGTTGCCGCAAAAGTTGAAAATCTGGGCGGAAACTGCGTTCTTGTCACCGCTGACAAAGATTGTCGGCAACTTCTGACCGACCACGTTTCAATGTACAATCTCCGCAAGCAGGAATTTTACACGGCGAAAGAGCTGCTCGCGGATTGGGGAATCAGGCCGGACCAAGTTGTCGATTTTCAGTCTTTAACCGGCGACTCAACCGATAATGTGCCGGGAGTACCTCTTATTGGTCCGAAAATTGCAACTGAGTTGATAACCAGATACGACACGCTGGAAAACGTGTTGAATCATGCCGGCGAAATCTCCGGAACAAAAAGGAAGCAGAATCTCTTGGAAGGCCGCGAAATTGCGCTCTTGAGCCGGGAATTAGTGCGGCTGCGAGTTGACGTGCCGCTTGAGTTTGAATGGGAGACGGGAAAATTCAGCGGTTTCGACCCCGATAAGTTACGGGAGATTTTCATCCGGTTCGGATTCCGGTCACTTTTCGACAAAGTTGGAAACACTTCTATTTTCAGTAAAAAATCTGATAACGGTGCTTATTCTGGTTGCGGTACGGATTCAGACACGCTTTTTTCTAAGCAAGAAACTGCGGCTTCAAAAAACCAAGGGTTGCGTTCAACTGCGGTGCAAACATCACACGCGGTTTCACAAAACCAAGAATCTTATGAAGCGGAGGATATTACTGCGGTTTTCCCGGCAAAATGGGAAGCGGTCCTTGTTGATTCAAGTGAAAAATTCGAACAGTTTTTAACGGAACTTAAAGAGCAAAAAATATTTTCGTTTGACACCGAAACAACTGACAAGAAGCCCCGATTCGCTAAACTTGTCGGGATGTCTTTCTGCTGGAACGAAGAAAAAGCGTATTATTTACCTCTTCGAGGACCGCTCGGCGCGGACCTGCTTCCGGCTGATTACGTTTTGGAAAAGCTGCGTCCAATATTTGAAGATTCCGCAATTGAAAAAATTGGCCAGAATATCAAATACGACATGATTGTTCTCCGTAATATTGGTATTATGTTACGTGGAGTAGCTTTCGACACAATGTTGGCTGATTATCTGCTCCGAACAGGTGAGCAGAATCATAACCTCGATTATTTGGCTCACGAGTATCTCGGACACAAAACAATCACGTACACTGAACTCGTCGGAACCGGTAAAAAGCAGAAGCAAATCGACGAGGTGCCAACCGAATCGGTGTGCGATTACGCGGCGGAAGATGCGCTTATTCCGTGGCTTATAAAACCGGTTCTCGAAGCGAAATTGAAACGTGAAACCGCCCTGTACCAGCTTTTCATTGAGTGGGAAATGCCACTAATCGAAGTACTTGCCGACATGGAATTCACCGGAATTACAGTTGATCGGGCAGTGCTGAAAGAGCTGAGCGTGCGTTTTAGCGAGAAATTACAGACTCTTGAACACGAAATATACGAAATCGCGGGTGAGGAATTTAATATTGCGTCCCCGAAGCAGCTGCAAAAAATTCTGTTCGAGAAATTCATGTTGCCGGTTACAAAGAAGACGAAAACCGGGCCAAGTACGGACATTGAAGTGTTGGAGGAGTTGGCTCCGCTGCACATTTTGCCGGCTAAAATAATTGAGTACAGACAGGCGGCGAAACTAAAAGGCACGTACATTGACGCACTGCCGGAGATGATTCACCCGGAAACGCACCGGATTCACGCTTCGTTTAACCAAGTGGTTACCGCAACGGGTCGGTTAAGTTCAAGTGATCCGAATCTGCAAAACATTCCGATCAGAACGCCGGAAGGACGGGAAATCCGTTCCGCATTCGTGGCAGGTGGAAAAAAAGGCGACAACCTATTTGACATGAGCGGGTTAACAACTTTGTTATCATGCGATTATTCGCAGGTAGAGTTGCGGGTTTTGGCACACTTTTCAGGCGACGAGAACTTGATTAAAGCGTTTGCATCCGGTGAAGATATTCACGCAAGTGTCGCTTCGGAAGTTTTTGGCGTGGAAATTTCGGAGGTTGATTCCGACATGCGGCGGCAGGCGAAAGCGGTGAATTTTGGTGTCATTTACGGCCAATCTGCGTTTGGGCTCGCTAAGCAGTTAGGTATACCGCAGGATCAGGCGGCGGCGTTTATTGACGCTTATTTCAAAAAATACAACGGCATACGGAATTATCTCGGCGAAATACTTGATTTTTGCATGTCAAACGGTTACGTTACAACTTTATTGGGGCGGCGGCGTTATATTGCCGGAGTGCGGGAGTCGTACAAAGTTCACCAGATGACAATGCCGGAACGCACAGCAATTAACACGGTGATTCAAGGGTCCGCTGCCGACTTGATGAAGCAGGCAATGATTCGAGTGCAAAACCGACTAAAACGCGAAAATTTCCCGGCAAACATGCTGCTGCAAATTCACGACGAACTGGTTTTCGAGGTTTCCGAGGAGGATTTGGACCAGCTCCAAAAACTTGTTGTTGAGGAAATGTCGCTTGGCCAACCGCTGAACGTCCCGCTTGTCGTTGATTCCGAAAGCGGAAAACATTGGTAAAATACCAAGTACCAGAATACTTCGACAAATTTGACATACAACGCAAAATAATTTCGAATCACCTGTTCACCTGTTCACCTGTTCACCTGTTCACCTGTTCACCTGTTCACCTGTTCACCTGTTCACCTGTTCACCTGTTCACCTGTTCATTTTTACCTTTTTCACACCCAACAATGAAAGCAATATCAGCCACTGCACCGAACAAAGTAGAAATAGTCGAACTTCAGCAGCCGCACATCGGGCCGTATCAGGTTCTCGTGCGAAATAAAGTTGCCGCAATATGTAACGCTACGGATCGGAAACTGATTGAAGGGCATTTTCCCGGCTGCGACACGTTTCCGATGATTTTGGGTCACGAAGGGGTCGGAGTCGTGGAAAAAGTCGGCGAAAAAGTGCGTAATTTCCAGGTCGGCGACCACGCAATTGGCGGATTATTGTTCGAGTTTTCTGATCCGAAGTACGCAAGCGGTTGGGGCGGGTTCTGCGAATATGTGCTTGTAAACGACCACGACGCAATGTTAGCGGACGGCGTGGCAGATGCTGAACACGGCTGGTTCGAATGCTACGAAATTCAACGCAAAGTTGATAAGGATATTCCGTTGGAAGAGGCGGCGTTGCTTTGTACGTGGCGGGAAGTTTACGCTGGGTTTGGCGACTTCCACTTGAAATCAAATGACCGGATTCTGGTTTTCGGAGCGGGCCCGGTTGGACTTAGTTTCGTGAAGTTTGCGAAATTGCTTCGGTTCAAGTGGATCGGAGTTGTGGAACCGAACACTGAGCGGCACGACAAGATACGCGAAATGGGAGCGGACGAGGTTTTCACGCCGGAACAGGTGACGGAACTAACCGAAAAGGTTAAATCGGGCGATTTTAAGCCTCTCGACGCTGTTATTGACGCGGTTGGAAATGAAAAAATCGTGAACGCTTCAATTCCGTTGTTGAAACTCGGCGGTTCAATTTGTGTTTACGGCGTACTTTCTTGCGAATCGCTTTCTGTGAGTCTTAAAGGTGGGCCGCTTAATTTCAACCTGTTCGTTCACCAATGGCCGACCCGGGAACGGGAACGGTTGGCGCAAGCTCCGCTCTGCGACTGGATTCGGGCAGGAAAACTCAAAGCGTCGGAGTTCGTGACGCATGATTTTTCCGTTGAACAGGTTGAGGAAGCGTTCCAACTCGGAAAAACCGGCGAAGTAATTAAGTGTCTGTTAAGATTCTAGTACACGGCATTTGCGTCTGGTATAAATTTCTTGGCGTTAAGCAGCGAGCCGCCAACGTAAGTTGGCGGGTAACGTTCAAAATATTTTTCTTGGAAAATTGCCGCAAGTTGAGCGTCTTTACATATATCTGTACTGTATGATTTATTATTAAAGGAAACCCCAACTCTCCGCCCTGAAAGGGCAGCGTATTTAGCCCAGGGTAAGGCGTACTCGCCGCAGCCCTGGGTTGCGAGTTCCCCTTGAAAATAAAGCCCTGAAAGGGCGCAATAAAAAACAAAAATCAACACCGCGCCACACCATTTACCTTGCCCTTTCAGGGCGTAGGACGATTTCGGAGCCAGGACGCAGGGTATTACTTCGACAAATGGAAAAGAGGTTATACAGTACATATATAACGTAAAGCAAGTTAATTTGCATGAGTTCATTTTTTTCAATTGACGATTTAAACAAGCTGCTCGATACGCATTTCGGGGCGTTGCTCCTGTATGCGCGGCAACTCGGTTGCGAATCGCCGGAAGACGCTGTGCAGAACTCCGTGCTGAAACTTGTGCGTGACATTGCGAAATACGGTCCGCCCGATAATCCGATTTACTGGCTCTACAAAACGATACGCAACGAAGCGGTTGATCGGTTCCGAAAAATTGCCCGGCAACGGAAACACGAAACGGAACTGGTACGGTTCAAACCGGATTGGCTCACCACAAACGCAACCGAGCGGCTCGAAACGGCTGAAGAATCGGAAAAAATCGCTGCCGCGCTCGATTTGCTGCCGAATCAGCAGAAAGAAATCGTTACGCTCCGCATCTGGAGCCGCCTGTCGTTTGACGAAATATCGAATTTAACCGACAAATCGAGAACAACGGTTTTTCGCCAGTACACAGCCGCGCTTGAAAAATTAAAGGAAATATTGAATCAAAAATAATTTTTACATGCGTGGCCATTAACCAACAATTTTTCTTGCTTTACCCTGTGGGAAAAGCAAGAGTATACAAAGCGAGTAAAAATTAATATTTTGGCACCTTGCCTATATACACCTGAATGTTGACACATAAACTGACCCACGACCTTTCGGCGTTTGAAGCGAAGCTGAGCGAAGCCCGGCCCGTTGAGGATACGGCCAAGCTCGAACGGCTGAAAACCGTTGCACTGCTCGAAATGTGTCGAACCAGCCAGGAAAAATTACACGACACTATTCGTAAAGTCGGCGAACCGGAAGTAAGCGTTACACTCAAACGGTTTGTCCGAATGGAACGGATTCAGTCGCTGCTTATCGGTCTGCTTATAGGACTAATAATTGGCGTAATAATAAACGTGATAATGATGTTTTTCCTTGTGAAAAATTTAGACCCGGACCGAACCAGACAGCCGGATTCGTCTTCCGAGAGTGTTTCACGTTGTACACCTGAAATATATGCAAAAACGGCTTTTCAACCGGTTTCAATAATATTCGAACCAATTTCCCGATCATGATTTTCATTGGCAACATCATAATGGCGACACTTTTCTGGTTGAGTTACTCACTTTGTCCAGGCTCCTCCGGAAGTGCGTATATTGATTTTCGGGCAATGTTGACGTTTGGGGTTCCGTTGGTAATTTACGCCGGATTCTATTTTAAGGAATTTGCACTTGCTAAGAAAATCTTTTTTACAATGAAGTTTCAGCCGGTGTACGGAGACGAAGTAAAGCAATATGAAAAAACGGCAAAAGTGTTTGCGATTCTGGCATCCGCTTGTGCAATATACGGCTTTTTAGCAATGCTTATAGGTGTTGCAATGATGTTACAGGAAAATTTGAACCCAATTAGCATTGGAAACGGACTCGCTTTTGGAATTTTGAGTTTCATGTATTCGGCATATCTGGGTATTTTTGTGTTTTTACCGATTTCACTCCGTTGTTCCTCGG
>JBOFQC010000738.1:0-8209 GCA_051660725.1 Thermoguttaceae bacterium | reverse complement strand
AGTCCGTCTCGAATGTGAAATCGCTTCGTTTCGACACCTTGATTATTAAATTCTACGCCGCCGTCGGTCAAAATACCGTCGACATCCGATAGAATCATTTGGATTGGCTGACACAAAGATTGAATCATTACACCATTTTTTTGAGAATATCATTAAAATCTAAACAAAAACATGGCGAATTCTAGCGATTTCGCTAATTAAAAGCAAGAGGAAAATCGCACTCGGACAAGAATGTTGGGCGGCTATACGAAACCGCCCCAGAGCAGCACAGATGTTGTTAAAAGTGTCGCAGCTTACGGCAGAATTTAGGAGATAGAAGTTTGGAATTGGAAGTTAGAATTTGTCGTAAAAAATGGAGTATTTCACAAATTTCATCAACCGAAATTACGCTGATTTGACTGTTAAAAATTTCACAATTTCTAATATCAGAAAAAGGTGAGTTTTATGCCGTTGTACAGTGCTTTAACAATCCAGTTCAAATTTTTTCACGTAGGTCGAGAAGCTAAACTCTAGGCACAGAATTTTTCACAGGCTCACCAACATCAAATGTTTCCTGTGTTTTGCCTTTAATCTCAATTGTAAGTCCAGAAGTAGTCGGAAGTGTATACTTTCCCTCTATTAGTTGGAACTGAGCAGTAATCGGCGCAGGACTTCCTGGCAGACTTTCGCCTTCTCGAACATATTCGTCTTTCCGGACTGAAATTTTATATGAACCAGCCGGTGCGCCGTCGTAAGTACCGTTTGTTTTCAAAACGGCAACTCCCGATTTGTCTGTAACACCAGTTACAACCCATTTCGAATTTGCGTCATCATTGGCCAAAAATACGGTGGCTTCTTCACATGGATCGCCTTGTTGAGTAATCGTTATCTTTACAGGATACAATTTCGGTAAATCGCTTGGACGAGCAGGACCACCACAACCAACGATAAGTGCAATTGCAGGGAGAATTAAGATAAACAAATTTTTCATATTAGTAATATTATCGTATGCTAAGTGTATATTATACTGTACAACGTCATTAAGTTGACATTTTCAAATAACGGGATTTGTGGATGTAATAAAAATAATACTGTCGCCCGGCAAAAACTGCATGTTTTCCAATTTAGGGTAAGCTGAAAATAATCAGCTTTAAGCACTTAAAAACTCGGAAAAGGAGCCGACCTATTCAAGCCTCAATGGCAGATCGTTCACGCGAACTCTCGACTTTTGCGACTCCGTTTCACTTCGTCTGGAAAAGTCGAGGCTCAAATTTTTGAAAAGCGTCAGTAAACCAAACTATAAACTGGTTGATTCACCACCACTGGCAGTACCTAAAGCTCCCCAAACACCGTACGGACTTGGTCCCGACGAAACCTGGTAATTGTTTTGATTACCGGCATCAACTGTTTCGGATACAAAATGGACTGAACCATCAGCTCTTGCGGTGTTTACGCCGCCGGTGTGATAACTGCTGGCACCGAAAGCACCCCAGGTACTGTCACCACCGTAGGTGCATTGCGGTCCGTTTGGTGCAATGACACAAACAAAACCCGTATACGCGATACGACCATCACCCCAACGTTGGCCGCGCCAGGATTCAGGAGCAATAGGCTTGTTGTATGAATTCGCGGCACCCTTGGTAGCAAGACAGGCGGTTGGACGTGCGTTTCCGTCGTACAATCCACCTTCAACGACGAAGTTTCCGCGAAGTGGTCCCATAGGAGTTGTGCCGGCCTCAGGTGCGGTACCGCAGGCGGATTCAGCAACCAAAATTGTGTTGCTTGTTCCATCAGTGCAGGCTTCCAAACCTCGCCATTGACCTATTCCAAGAACACCACGCGACGAAACTTTTGCGACACCATCTTCATCTACAGTACTACGTTCATTATTCCAGAGCCCATCACCTCGGCAGGTCATGTAGTTCGTGGCACCGAGTTGATGTGAATCTGTTGACGGCTGACCACCCCATGAATCAGAAGGGCATATAATTGTGGCGATTCTTGATCCCAGAACTGGGAAAAACGGGCGACCTCTGTCAACGGCATCAGACCACGGAACGGTCAAACGGTTAGTTTCGTCATTTGTATGTGCGACAATTTGGTCGTAAGCTGCTTGTTGTTCGAAGAACGGCAGCAAAGTCACAATATTACTCCACGGACCGCTTGCTCGCGTCCCCAAATAACCGTAAGCATATTGATCGATACCACTCCCAACATAACTACGAGCTGAAGGAAATGCTTTGTATGCATCAAGATAATTGTGGTATGACAGTGCCATTTGTTTGAGATGGTTACTACACTGCATACGACGTGCTGCTTCGCGGGCTGCCTGCACCGCTGGTAATAGCAATGCAATTAAAATTCCAATAATGGCAATCACAACAAGAAGTTCAACTAACGTGAAGCCTCCCTGCTTCCCTGTGCCCCCCAGTTTAATACTGTGGCTTTCTTTTTTCATTTATACCTCCTCAGAATTGTTAGAAAAATTATAGCTTCGTGAAAAAAACTATATATTCACTTTATACAGCTAAAAATGAAAAAATGTTATACCACAGAAAATTCCTTACGCAAGAGATACAATGAAATTTGGAAGGCGATAAGAAATGGGGCTGAATATACAAGACTGTCCCAAAAATGAATGCTGTACTGGTGCAGTAAAATTTTTTGGACAAATGTTGTGGTTTTACGCCAAGAAGAGGCACAACATACAAGCCCGAGGCAAAGCGAAGCGTCGCCCCGGGTTACGAATCGAAAAATCACAAGCCGCCTTGGAAAGGCAAGGAATTTGCGGTTTTCGTTGCATTGCCCTTTCAAGGCAATAATAATATTTCTAGACCACTTAGTTTAATTGAATTTTACTCAACCATAATATTCGTAAATTATTCGGGTTTCGTGACTTCAATCGTGGTTTTACCTCCTGAAAGTGAATCAGTGTCAATATTAATTGGTGTTGATGAAATACTACCATATTTAGGATCAATAAAATCAACAGTTGGCGCAGGTTTCCAGCTGCGAAGTTGTTCGTAAGGAATGTCCGAAGGTGGAGTATCAACTTGTTGTTTTTTTACTGTCACTTGGTATTTGCCAGCAACCACGCCTTTGTATTGCCCAACTGTCATAACATCAAGCACGCCATTTGCATTTGTAATTCCACCTGCAGACCATTTTGTATTGGCTGCATTTTCAGGAATAAGGACAAGAGCAGCACCTTCAACGGGAGAGCCATCCATCATGACAGTTATTTTACATGGAACTAGCGGCGGCATGTCAGAGGGACGTTTTTGACCTGAACAGCCAACCGCATAGGAAAATGTTAAAATAATCAGGAATAAAAATGTAATATTTTTCATTTTAATTTGCTAGAAAAAATTAGTAATTGCTTAATGTTTTGACTTTAGTTATTTATCTTAGAACGAACGCGGTAATTTTGTGACTCAAATTCGGCAACGTATGTTCAGATTTGGTCGGTTTAATTCCTGTTACAACCAATACCTCGACCAACAGGGCACAATCAATAATCAGTGTGAGGAATCGCAGTGCCGTAACATCACAACACGTTATTTGCCAGTTAATTTTACCGCGTCCTTCTCTGTAATAGATATAAAAACAACGGCAAGTTCAGTATCGTATGAAGATGCTTTAGAACGAAACTGATGCACCATCATTTACACAACCCAAATTTCCCCAGACGCCGTATGGACTTCGTCCTGAGTTCACTTCGGGCAAATTCAAATCTCCACAGTCAATCGTTTCCGAGATAAAGTGCACAGAACCATCGCCAGCACCGACATTTATACCACCTGTATGATTGCTTGAAACACTGAAAATTCCTGATCTGTCGTCTGCTCCACCACCAGGTCCAGTTGTAAGGCACGAAGGTGAATTCGGCGGAAGAATCGCTGTAAAACCAGTTGCAGCGGCACGTCCATCTGAAAACAAACCTCGTTGAGCGGTCATTGCACCACCGGTCATCATGGTTCTATTTGCAGGATTACGAGCTGTTGCGCATTCTATTGGTCTGGCAGATAACATGTCTGGGGTGTTAGTAAAACCACCTTTTATCATTAATGTACCGGGGGCAGGAGTAACAACCGCTTCGGCAACCATGATTGTATTTGATGTACCATCTGCGATGCGGGCGAGTGTACTTGTTGTAGGCTTGGCATAATAAACACCTGACCCGAATACTCCACGCCTACCAGCTGGTTCATTCCAATCTTGACCAACATAGCTATCAGTATATCTGTCACCACGACAAACTAAATAACTTGTTAATGTTTGGCGAGAAACAACACCTAATGATTTTGCATTACCATCAGACGGACAGCTCATTGTTGGAATTGGCGTTCCAAAACAATGATATTCTTGATTAGCAGGATTGGAAGCGTCTGCCCAAACAGAGAGTCCCGCCCAATCAGGCACTCCATCTGGTTGGGCTTTTTTCAATGCACCATCACGAGTTGCATATTCATCATATCTAGCCCCCTGTTCGATAAAAGGTAATATAGAAATATTACCTCCCATCAGGTTCCATATACCCATTGCTTGTGGATAACCAGGAAATGCACCATTTGCATCGTGGTAAGTATGGAACGCCAATACCATCTGTTTAATGTGGTTCGTACATTGCATACGTCGTGCTGCTTCTCGAGCAGCTTGTACTGCAGGTAACAGGAGCGCAATTAAGATACCAATTATCGCAATGACAACCAGTAACTCAACAAGAGTGAAACCTCTCTTTCTGCCTGTTTTTTGAAGTTTGATACTATTCTCTTTTTTCATAATCCCTCCTTTTAATCAGTAAAAACGAATGAATGGAAAAACTATAAGTTCGCACAAAAAAATTTATGCTGCGTTAAAGATACTAATACGTATCATATTAAATAATAATGTGCAATACAACAGAGCAACTAATAAATCAGAAATTTAATTTGACATAACGATCCAAATAGCAAGAGCAAAAAAAGCCCCCGAATCGATGTTAAAGGGGATGGGGCAGGAATCCCAAACAGTAACACGACCGGGGGCAATGCTAAATAGATTTTATATTTTTAATTACGTAAAAGACATACTGATTAGTTGCTCAATTTCCAAAAGTATTGCAAAAAATTTGAAAAAAACAAAGACGCTCAGAAAAACAAGAACAAAAACAGGGCGCCTTACCGCGCTGATTCAACTACCCCCTGCAAGGGCTAATACCACAACACCGTCCGACGCCCTTTGCGGGGCGTAAACACGATCTTGTTGGCATTTCAAAATAGTTGCAGGTATTTGTTGAATACAACAATCGCTTACGCGAAAACTAATTATATGTACTAAAAACTCTACGCCTTTATAGCAATCTCCGAGAAAAAATGTGTTGTGACATTATTCATACATGACTATATCGACACACTACCATATTTATTTAATGTAATCAAGATTTTTTAAAAAATCTTTTGCCTGATTATAACGTTACGTAAAGGACGGGCCACCTAGAAGATATTTATTGGCAATTGTTATACCGCTTATGATTGCTCCGATGATGCCAACCATGCCCTGATCAGTGCCGCACAAAAACAAGTTGTCGAGGTGCGTTTTACCATCATATTTCTTGTTCGGCGCACCGTAAATCGCGCCGTTTTCCTTGCCGGTAAAGCGTCGTACCGTAAGCGGCGTAAACATGTCGGTTTCAATTACATTCTTTCTAAAATCAGGAACGAATCGAATCGCGGACTCCAATGTTTTTTCGTACCAATACTGTTTTTGTGAACGGTAAGCTTCGGAATCAAGCGTCGCCCAATTGTCGTAGTTCGCAATTGCCGTGATCCTAATCATACCTTCGCCAAGCGGCTCGTCGTAATCGAAATTGTTCGGCGAACAAATCACACCGCTTCTCAAGTCGACTAAAGAGTTCGGCTTTTCATAAGAAAACACATCGGAATCATTGAAAAATACAATTGTACGGTCGTGTCCCAACTGCTTCGGCTCCTTATCCAAAACGCTAATCGTTTCAATAAACGAAAGCTGACCGGGTGACGGCTCAACCGAATCGCTTATCGGAGCATCACAAAGCTGCATTGTTTCTCGCCAACCAGCAGAGGAAATGAAATTTTTCGCCCTGATTTCGGAGTTGTCATTCAGAATGATTTTTTCAACTTTACCATTCGTTGTATGAATTCTGTTAACGCCGGTCCTCAAACGCAGTTCACCGCCAAGAGCCTTGAATTTCTGCATCAGTTTCCGTAAAAGACGCCTGACACCGTCAAATGGCCTGGCAAATCCTTCGAGAAATATCGAACGGAACATTATGCAGAACTGCCCGAACTCCATGTCGCGTTCCCTTGCACCGCCGTAATAAAGAAGCGGACAGAAAATCATCTCGACCAAAACGGGATCAGTGATGTATTTTGTTACGAACTCTTTCGCACTTCCGCCAGATTCGCCGAGTCCGAGCTGATCGTAACCGGCAAGATCACCGACCATTTTTCGCAGTCCGTCAATTTGATCGGGAAACTCTCTACGAACCTCCGATTCGAACAGCTCAAAATTGTTGTTGAAAAGGAGGCGTTTATCAGGAAAAGCAATAGCAGAACCGATTTGCGGCACTAATCCCAAATCATCCCATGTGAACCGAAGATGTTTCATCAGTCGGGAAAGAGGTCCGACTTTGGTTCCTTTGGGAACGTAATTTGTCATCGCATGCAAGCCGACATCGAAGTTCCTTTGCCCAAAGCGGTAAAAGGAATTTAAGCCCCCGACAACTTTGTGCTGTTCGAGGATGCAAACTTTTTGATCGTAATGAGCGAGACGGATACCAGCGGCCAAGCCGGACATTCCCGCACCGATAATCACACTGTCGTACATTTGAAATGTGAACGGGTGAGTTTTTTATATTTGCGAAAAATTTTAACAGATTAATAAAATTAAAACGCGCGTTCCTCGACTTCTTCAACTCAGTTTCACTTCGTCTTGAAAAGTCAAGGGATGATTTTTTTTGCAATCAAAAGTAATGAAGAAACAAGCCCAAGCTCTTACGGCATGAGCGGCAGCAGATACTCGACAGTGCTGTTCATGTTTTCGAGTTTCGGATAATCTTCTTCAGGAATTTGTACACGGTATCTTTTGCGTAACTCGAGTACGATATCCAGTAGGTCCATACTATCCATACTAAACTGTTCGCGGAAAGAAATATCGTCTTTCATCCCAGCGTAATCCTCATCGGGATTTATGTCGGTTAAGATTCCAATTACAGCTTCTCTAATTTCTGGTCCAGTCATACTGCGCAAAAATAACGGGTAGACCCGAGTCGTGCTAGAGATTCGCCGCATTACATCAGGCAGCAACCACGTGTGTGTCGCTCCTTTCTTTCCGGCGAAAAAACTCAACTCGACTACGGTATAATAGGTCTAAAAACAAATTAATCAATCACCATTATCCACTTTTCTGCTTCCGTGTCGAGTAGGGGAAAAATTTTTAGGCAAAAAAGTGTTTTTTCAATGTAAAAATTACTTGAAATACGCACTCGCACTGCTGGAAGAAGTCACGGGAAGTGAATCCGTCTGCT
Source organism: Thermoguttaceae bacterium (assembly GCA_051660725.1). GTDB lineage: Bacteria > Planctomycetota > Planctomycetia > Pirellulales > Thermoguttaceae > JAVBSX01. Next base: position 684 of record JBOFQC010000738.1, on the reverse strand, counting down.
CAAATCCGGTATGCTCAAAATCATTCTGGCCAAAACCAGTACGGCCAAAACCTGTCTGCTGAACATCCGACTGTCTTAATTGGTTAAGTTCGTATTCGGAAGGGTTGGAAGTGCCGGAACTTACAGGGTTTTGCACACCCTGGTTCGGAAAAACATCGCCCGGAAGCGGCGGCGTTATTACCCCATTTGGAGCGTGGCGACGCTGAAAATCAGTGGAACATACGTCTGTTGGCGTATAACCTGAATAACTCGGAATAACGAAAGCGTCCGAATTAAACGCACTTGTCGAATTAAATTTCGGCTCGTTTATGAATTTTAACGTTATTTTGTCCTGCATTGACGGACAAAACATCTCGATTTTTCTGGCGTACACAATACCGGAGCTTTTATCAACCGAATGGTCGCTCATTACAGTGCCGAACAATAAATTTCCTTCCGGCGAATAAAGTTCGTGTTTTAGCAGTACACCTGTCTGCGGCGCGAGCGTCAAAACCCGTCTGAACTGGCCGCGTGGAGTGTGTAAGTTACTTGTAACCTGGAGATTTCCTTCAGGAGTGCGAACAGGTCCGGTGTGTTCGTCCGTGTCCTTAAAATCAATTATACCAAACGCTTCGATCAACCATTCCGGCTCGATTGGAAACGCGTTTCTAATTGGGCAATTGGCGAAATCGGCGTATTTTGCGT
>JBOFQC010000737.1:0-3166 GCA_051660725.1 Thermoguttaceae bacterium | reverse complement strand
GGTATAAGGTTTAATTGTTTAGTTGCCGGAGGTGGAGGGTCCGCATCAGTTGCACCATTTAGTTTCTTGAACGAGGGTAATTCAAATTTCAGCCAATTTGTTGGTTTCGAACTGTTTGAATCGCTTGAATCCGCTTTGCCCGAATCGGGTTGCGGAAACCGTGTGCTTTGATTTGATGCAGCAGGTGAAAAAGGGATGACGTTTCGTGAGCCAGCTGAACCACGTCCTGATCGTTCCGAACTGTACTGCGGTGAAGGTATTTGGGGAGCGTCCCAATTACTTTTGCCGTTACTGTTATTCGAATACTGTTTGTTTCCGTCGTAATTGCTGTTTGAGAAATAATCGTAGTTGTCGTAGTCGTTATAATCGTCGTAATGCCCGTTTTCGTCATTTTCATTAAGTGTTCCGTGCCCGCCTTCGGTGTTTATCGCATCCTGATGTGCGCCGTAAAGACCGTAATAATCGAAATATCCGAAAGAGGACATTAGTAGATTATTGACCGCTTCGTCCCATTTCTCCTGATTTTGCTTGTCGGAGTACATGTCGGTAGAGATTTTCGACAACGTGGCACCGCTTGCGCCGGCAAGTCGGTTTACCAAAGCATTGGCTTTTGGAGACCATTTTGGTTCTTCTGCGGCACAAAATCCGAGAGCGAATAACAATGTGTATGTAAAAAAAGTTTTTTTCGGGCTTTTAAAATCGAAAAATTTAAGCGCAGTGCCGAACGATTTTTTCAACCGTACACCGCGCAAGTCGACGCTGTAAATTTCGTCCAAGCATAAATGCGAAAGGTAACCGAGAGTTATTCCGGCAGCTTTTATCACACGAAATGAAAACGGGCCGGAAAACAGCATGTACGAAAGCAGGCCAAAGATAAATGCGACCGGGATACTGTGCAACATTCCCCGGTGAACTGTAAAACGGCGAACAAATGCTCCGACTCCGTATCTTACGAATAAGAAAACGGCAGCACCTATTATTATAACCAATTCGTCGCTGATTGGAAATTCGCGGAGTCGCCCAATCGTAAGCATTGAAGTAAGACCGGCAGCGAGATAAAGACATTCCTGCAGTGCACGGGAGGAATTACTGTCAATATCCGGAAACATTCCGGCCAAAGAGCAGACACCTCCTGCAAGTACGCAAGTTGGAACTGGCAGGCCGAGAAACCCAAGCCCTGTTCCGTAAACGACTCCCGCCGCTGTGCTGAATCTTACGTGTGTCTTGAAATCAGCCATTTTTTTTAGACGATAGAGGTTGGATTTGAGACGTTAGACGTAAGACTTCAGACTTGAGACGTTAGAATTATTTTGTTTTAGTAAGTTCTGGAAAATATAAAGAACCACATTTGAAAATACTTGTACTGCTGATGTCTAACGTCTAACATCTTACGTCTGAAGTCTAAAATCTAATGCCTTCCTTAATCCTCGTATCTTTCCTGGTGCATTCTTTTAATTCTATCAACAATTGAGCTGTGCATTTGGCTGACCCGGCTTTCGGATAAATCGAGAGTTTGGCCGATTTCTTTCATTGTCATTTCTTCGTAATAGTATAAAATGACGATTAACCGTTCATTTTTGGTCAAACCGCGGGTAAAAGAGCGAATCAAGTCGACACGGCTAAGACGTTCTGTCGGGTCCTCGCTCCGTTGGTCGGCAAGTATATCTACTTCCCGTATATCCTTGAATCCGTCGGTTTCGCCCCATTTTTTGTCCAGACTGGTGATATTTACGCCGTGTGTTTCCGCAAGCAAACCGGGTAGTTCGGCAACTGGAATATTAAGATACTCGGCAATTTCCATGTCGTACGGCTTGCGACCGAGCTGGAATTCCAATGTTTTGAACGCTTCGTTTATGCGGCTCGCTTTGGAACGAACCATTCGCGGCACCCAATCCATTGATCGGAGTTCGTCGAGCATGGCCCCCTGAACTCGCGGCATACAAAAAGTTTCGAATTTCACACCGCGGTTCGGATCGAATGCGTTTATTGCGTCCATTAGTCCGAAAGTGCCGGCTGAAATCAGGTCGTCCAAGTCGATACCTTCCGGCAGACGTGCCCAAATCCGTTCGGCTCGTGACCGAACTATTGGCATAAAACGCTCAATCAGCGAGTTGCGAATGTATTTGTCGGACGGATCATCAATGAACTGCATCCAAAGTTCTTCAGCGTCTCCGAGTTGCGAACGGTCAGGCTCCTGAAGAACCGGAAATTCCTGAACGGAAGTATCCTGCACGGAAATATCTTGGACGGACATTTCCTGCCCGGATATACCGCGATTGTTTTTATGCCGAAGGTTTGGTTTTTTTTCTGCAACAAGAGTCGTTGTCAACCCCATTGTTATACCTTTTTTAAGTTTTATTGACCTGCGCGAAAAATTTGAGCTGGTTTGTCAGGTTAAAATATGCGATTCCGCTAAGCGTATGAAAATACCGTTTTACGGTAAAGCCAATTCAGTTTCGTTGGCGAACAATAACAACTTTTTCAAATTGAGGGAAGAACGATTTTTGCATTTTTTTGAAAAAGAAAATTCAAAAATTGGTGGTTTGGGTAATCCTGGAAGAATTCACAACCTCATTCGGGGGCTTTATCAGTTTTCAGGCTGTGGTATTATAAGAAGTTAGACTTCAGACGTTAGAGGTTGGTTGCAGGAAGTTTGAAGTCTGTTATTACGAACTCGCACTTAATATACTGCACGTGGCCAATGTGTTGTAGTTTGTTCGTTTTGTAAACATCTGCTTTTCCAGCAAGCAGGGTAATGCAAGGAAAAACTGCGATCCACTGACCCACGCATGGTATAATGTCGTCGGGATTATTATTTCTGACGTCTAAGGTCTTAAGTCTATTTGCCTCGTTCACAATAAATGTCAAAAGTAGATTACTACGAAGTACTAGGAATTAGCAAAACAGCGTCGGGCGACGAAATCGCGTCGGCGTACCGTAAACTTGCGATGCAGCATCATCCGGACCGTAATCCCGGCGACGATGAGGCAATTGTAAAGTTCAAAATGTGTGCCGAAGCGTTCGAAGTGCTGAGCAACGAACAAAAACGGTCGATTTACGACAAATACGGACACGCCGGCTTAGAGTCGACGGGAGGCGGTTCGCAGTTTCAAGATGTCGGCGACATTTTCAGTGCGTTCGGCGACCTTTTCGGCGATTCGCTTTT
>JBOFQC010000736.1:0-2701 GCA_051660725.1 Thermoguttaceae bacterium | reverse complement strand
TTGAGGATCGTTGTATGTTAAGTGCCGACAGCATTACATTCGGTACACCAGACCTTTTCCAATACAAGGCTGGCGGCGAAATTCGGTTCGATCTGGAAAAGACAGATACAATTGCAGTAGGCAAAATGTTTTCTAGCGGTAACGGCGGCGACATAATTTCTGTTCGAACAGACACGAACACAATTAGCGTTTTCAAAAATGACGGGAAATCCAATCCGACATTTGCTGCACCGGTTACAACGGTGATTTCCGGGCTGAAAGACAAGGAGTATATGTTTGCTGACGTAAATAAAGACGGTATTACTGACTTTATTATGCTTTACGAGTATACTGGCACCAGCACATCGTCACTTAAGGCGCATGTATATGCCGGAAATACAAATGGAACCTTTTCGACAACATATACAGCGTTTACGTTTGCAAATCCATTTCCCACGGCTGGTAGCACTTCAAACACCATTTATATCGAGGAATGTCAAATCCGTGATATTACCGGCGACGGTTTTCCCGAACTGTTCGTTTCTCTAAAAGGTATTTCTTATGCGGATGGTGCCGGAACAACAACCTATAAAGGTTCGTATTATTATAAGGGTGAGTCAGGTGGCTTCAATACTACAGCGACAACGGTTGTTTCCCACAACACCAGTTTCTCTTCAGGAACGCCGCTTGGTTTTGCTAACGTGACAAGCAATGCCAATTCACTGCAACTTGTCAGCGAAACGATTACTGGTGCTAATGCGAATTCGCAGCAAACGCTTTATTTCAATTCATATAACTTATCGAATAACACGCTAACCTCCGCTGGTAAATTCGATTACATGAAAGCGTTTCCAACGCAAACGATTTTTGCTGATGTTTATACCGCTAACAGTGCCGACGAGATAATTTCCGGCATCACTTATACCAATAATCAATCAACTGCAAAATACGGTGTTCGGGTTTCACACGTCTCAAGTCTTTCAACTGGCACTGGTCCGGTAGCGATGAACCCGTCGACGCCGCAGGTTTTCGAAGTTGACCTGAACCCGTTGCTCATGACCGTTGGTGATATCAACAATGACGGCAAACCGGATATCATCGTAAGTGATGGAACCTCGTATCAAGTATTGCTAAATACTGGTAACTCGTTTAATGTGATCGGAAAAGTCGATTCGTACGCAAATTACGTCGCCAGCTCTGTTGGCGATTACACAGGCGACGGCTTCCAGGACACTGTTGTTATTGGTGAAAAACACGCGATTCTCCTTCCTGGTAATCCGTCACACCCCAAATATAATCAAGGCGTGATTCTTGCTGAATTTCCTTTCAAAGTCGCTCACGCGGTTTTCGGAGATTTTACCGGCGATGGTTATACGGATTTTATGATTTCTTCGCCTATAACTGGAACGACACAGATACTTTACAAAGGAATTCAGAACACTGAACAGCCGGGGCACGAAAAACTTTTTTCGAAAGGCTCGGATTTTTCACAACCATTTCCAGCGGCCTTACGCGTCGGCAATTTCATAACACCGGCCGGAGGCTCTAAAGTTGATCTGGCAATATTGCGTTCAGGCACAATGATAACGATATACTCATTTGATATTAATGGTAAAGTGCCAGAAGGAAATGAAAAAACTATTGATTTGGCAACCTATGCCGTTGATTTTGCGTGTGGCGACCTGACCGGTAACGGTTATGATGATATCGTGACAGCGAATCAGAACCAGGGAACAATTTCAATTATCAAAAACAACGGAAACGGAACTTTTAGCATTACCTCTTCGATTCAGGTTGGCGACCCCGTCAATCAAAGTTCTCAAGCCGGTTCGTATACCAGTAATGTTGCAATCGCAGATTTAAACGGCGACGGATTACTTGACATTGGCGTACTGAACTCAAAAGACGCTGAAATAAAGTTTTACTTCCAAAACTCAAGCCGTGCTTTTTCGGAAACTCCGTCTGGAAGACTCTCAATTCCAACGTTGAAAAGTGATTCAAAGTACGTCATGCAGTTTGCTGATTTCGACTTGGACGGCAGAACCGATGTTATTGTTGGTTGCACCGCATCATCAGGTCAGCAAATCGCGGTTTATCAAAATAAAGGCTCAGTTGCCGGTCAGTTCAGCAACACACCCTCGTGGGTGCCTACTGTTTTGCTTAGCGGAGTCTCAGCAGACGAAAAGCATTTCTGGAATCTTACGGTTGGGTATCATACCGGAAACGGTTCGACTCAGCAAACGCCCGGCCTGGTTATTGTCAGCGGCAACTCCGTTTATCGTATAAAGAATACGACGCCTGCTGACACTTCGTCTGGCATTTTCCAGATAATCATTCGCGACACCGACAATACAGTGCTTGACGTTAAACAGTACGATTCGCTTGACGGTTTAAGCAAATTGTCTTGGCTGAATGAGTGGGGCAGATATTACGTCGAAATTTGGGCGTCCTCCGGCTCCGCAACTGAAGGAATTTCGTCGTTCGAGTTCAGCATGAATTACGACACGAAGTTATTTGCAACATTGCCCGCGAATATCAAAACGACATCAAACTTCACGCTAACTTCTGCAAATGTAAGTAATGGTGTCATCTCTGTCAAAGGAAACTCGACAGCTGCCGATATTGGCAAGAATAAATATGTGCTTTTATCACAAATTTTAGTGACACCGGCTCCAAATACGTCAACCGGCCTAAAAGAGAATGTTGGTGTTCCAATAACACC
>JBOFQC010000735.1:0-2391 GCA_051660725.1 Thermoguttaceae bacterium | reverse complement strand
TGTCCGAGTACTTAGCCCACAGTTTCTCTTCACTTGAATCATGCACGAAAAGTTCCGGTAATACACCACACTCCAAAAGTAATTGCGGTATTTTTGAATCATCAACATCGAGAAGACGTTTTTCTAGCTCATCAAAGGCATTTGATTTCCCTGAGATACGACAAATAAAATCTATTGTATTGTTTCGGTCCATATTGTTGTCGGAGGATAGATTTCCTGAAAATATATGCAAGTACTTAAGTAAAGTATCGTATTTTTCTGAAAAACGTTGTCTTCGGTCCAAGGCCGCGATGAACAAAACCATGTATGCTGTCTTTAAATTACGTTCTCAAATAGAAAACGCTTCGGCTTTACCTTTATTCATAACCGCTTCGATAATCGGTCCCGGTAGGAAGCTGCGAAGAACCGATTCGTCCGCAACCGAAATAATTTCCCGTATAAGCGAACTCGAAACGTGAGCCAATTCACCGTCAGCGATCATAAACAGCGTTTCGACTTCCGGAGCGAGGCGGCGGTTGGCCATCATCATCGTAAGCTCGGCAGGTATGTCCGTTATCGGACGAACACCTCGAACCATTATCCGCGAACCGCACTTTTCCACGAACCGCACCGTAAGGCCGCTGTACGTTTTAACCACAATATTATCAAGGTGCGATGTCGATTTTTCTATAAGCTCAACTCGCTGTTCTGCCGAAAACCACGGGTCCTTCTCAATGTTTATCCCTACGCCAATGATTAATTGTTCGAAAAGACGACTTGCCCGTTCCACCACATTAAGGTGACCGAGAGTAAATGGATCGAATGAACCGGGATACACCGCGATTCGATTGACTGGTGCTGTCATTTTGGATATATTTTAAGGGTGTTACTGATATTTTCACTCGACTTCAGTGCTTGCCTTATTGCTTCAAACATCTGATTTGAGTATAACGTATCAAGTTATAAACGAAAAGCCCTGAAATTTGTAGCCGTTCACGGCTGGAGTTAGGAGATATGTGATATGTGATTCGCAACTATCTAACTTCTATACTGTCGCCCGTCATAAACTGCATGTTTTCCAATTTAGGGTAAGCTGAAGATAATCAGCATTAAACATTGAAAAACTCGGAAAAGGAGCCGACCGATTCACACCTCGACGGCAGGTTCCCGCCCATACCGGGCTCCGGTATAGCTCCTTAAAAAACCGTGAGCGGTTACAGAAATTTTATACCAATATACAGTATAAAACACCTTACAAACGTGTCAACGCAACAAAACATTTATGAGTAAAAATACGTCTGGAAACATGGTATTCTTGTTTATTACCTGCCTGGTCGCTGCACTGGGCGGTTTCTTATTCGGATTCGACACCGGCGTGGTATCCGGCACAACTGAATCGCTGGAAAAACTTTATAATCTTACTCCTGTAACAAAAGGTTGGTTCGTCGGCTCCGCACTCTGGGGATGCGTACTCGGAGCGTTACTTGCCGGAACCTTGGCCGACAAGTTCGGACGTAAACCGGTGCTTGTTTTGGCCTCGATTCTGTTTTTCATCTCAGCCGTTGGTTGCGGTTTTCCGCCGAATTATCCGTTACTCGTAGTCGCACGGTTCGTCGGAGGACTCGGTGTCGGTGTCGCTTCAATGATTGCTCCGCTTTACATTTCCGAAATTGCGCCGGCAAATCATCGTGGCAGACTCGTTGCAATATTCCAGTTCGCAATCGTCATCGGCCTGTCTCTCTCGTATTATTCCAACGCTCTGATCCTGACGATTTCGACAAATTATCCTGAAACCGCCCAAAAACTTGGGCTCTCGCTTATTTTGGTTGAACAAAACTGGCGTGGAATGTTTTTGGCGGAAACAATACCGGCACTGCTGTTTTTCTTCTCCATTTTTTTGATTCCGGAAAGTCCGCGTTTCCTCGCTAAGATCGGAAAATGGGAAAAAACACTGGACATCATGAAGAAAATTCACGGCACTCAAACTGCAGAAAAAGAAGTTGCCGAAATAAAAAACTCGTTAAACGAAGAAACCGGCAAGATTTCCGAACTTTTTGGCAAATACAAATTCGGACTTCTAATAGCGGTGCTTTTGATGTTTTTCTCGCAATTCACAGGCATAAACGTAATAATGTATTACGGCCCTGAAGTTTTCAAAGCGGCAGGTTTTTCCGAAAGTTTTTCGTTTTGGATTCAATCAATAGTCGGCACTGCAAACATCGTGTTTACAGTTATCGCACTCTGGAAAGTCGATTCACTTGGTCGAAAACCACTCATGATAATCGGTACAGCTTGCGTTTTTACTATATTAGCATTCGTTGCAATACTTTTTGCAATGCAAGGAATTGTCAGCCCGAAAATCATACAAATCTGCATGCCGATTTTCGTCGTTTTGTTCGTTGCGGCATTCGC
>JBOFQC010000734.1:0-5820 GCA_051660725.1 Thermoguttaceae bacterium | reverse complement strand
TGTACTGTAATCAGAAAGAAATTGCATGTTTTCTAATGTCGGTAAACTCATGACAACAAAACCAAACATTTAAAAACACAGGAACTGGGCCGACCGATTCACGCCGCGACGATTGGTCGCTATCATATCAGCCTCAGTATATTTATAAACCAGCTCAAATTTTTCACACAGTTCACTAACTGTGTACGAAATGTCTAATTAGTTTTTTTCGTTGTCATCCAAGAAAAAAATCCCTTTTGATTTCATAAGTTTGAGCATTCTTTGAATTTCCAACGAAAAAACAACCTCGCTGTTAGAAAAGTTAAGTTTTTTCAACGAAGAAATAAGCTCGTTATATTTATCCTCAGGCAGTTCGCTCGAAATGTATACAGCAATAAAAGGTGTTTCGTCAGTTTTATCTAAAACACGAACACTAACATCGTCATCGAAACAGAACTTGAATTCATCCGATTTCAGAATCCCAATTGCGTAGTCAGAAATAACTCCAATGGTGTTGTAGGGAGGCTCTTTTTGAGAAACAATTCGAATCAGGGTTTCTCGACAAGTTGGCAACAGAAAGGGGTCACATTCAATTTTAATATTCTTTTCGACGAGTTTCTTGAGAGCAAGTTGATTTTTTTCTATTGAAGAAGGTTTGCCCAAAATGAGCTTAACCGGTTGTTTACCTTCTGCAGAATCGTCATCGGAAAAGGCATCTTCAAGCGTTTGAAATGTGGCTAACGGATGAGTCACGAATAATCCTCGTAACATAATATTCCCATCAGCATTTGTGAGATAACCAATTTTTCGTATTGGTATCTCAAAACCATTATTATTGCTTTCCTTTAACGCCGCGTCAATAATACTTTCTTTTCCAAAAATCAAATCGCATTTTCCAGATGGCGACTCAACAAACGCAGAAGCCAAGTCGGTTGGGTATATTGTTCGGAAAGTATCGCCGGTCGCCTCAATTAAGAAACGTGTTAAATGAAGATATTCACGAGCATCTTCACCGTCAGTACATGCGCAATAAGCATTTCGAGCAGTGGAATCGAGAACGGCAACTATTCGCGGTAATTCATTATTAGACTGTTCATTCTGCGTAATTGCTTCCAAAAAAGATGTGTCAGATTGCGCAGAATCTTCATTGACCGGGTCTATCTGTCGGCATCCTGATTGTGACGCCAGAATAAAAACAACACAGCAAAATAGATAAAATCCCGGCAAGTAGTTCACGTGATTTTCAATATGTAAACACGGTAGTACCCGCGAAAAAGCAACTGTAGTTTTTTTAATTACCATGCGTGCAAAACAAAACATACACAAAAACGGTTGAAAAAACGGTAACAACACACGGTATAATACTGTCGCCGGCATAAATTGCATGTTTTCAATTACATGGCAAGCTGATGATATTCAGTATCAAACGTTGAAAAACTCGGGCAAAGAGCCGACCAATTAACGCCACGGCGGCGATTGTTCACGCCTCAATGGCAGGCAGTTCACTTTACGCGAAGCTACTTATGCCGCGACGACATATCCCCGCCCTTACCTGGCTCTGGTATAGTAAGCCATACCGTATGTTGTCATATAATATTATTTAAAATCAATCGTAAGGTTTTTATCAGCCTTTTTGATTTCAATTTCAATTCCTTCCGATTTATACCCATAAGTATTTACAAGTTCAATGTATTCTTCTGGTGGTGGTGGCATTGTTCCGGTATTCCACATAACCTTGACTTTATTCTTACCTGTTTGAACTCCGTCTTTTTGCGCGCTGTATACAGTTTTGAATTTACCTTCTTTTGAAATAAACCCACTGCTTGCACGTCCTTCTTCCGGTGTGAATTCAAGCGAAAAACCTTCTGGTATCGGATTTCCTTTCCATGTCGCGGTTCCTTCAATTGGAACAACCTTGTATGGGCTTTTATCACAACCAGTAAAAGTTACTATAGCAACAAGTACAAAAAAACTAAATAACCGGATATTTTTATCCATATAATACAACTATCCTTTCACAAAACGTAAATTATTAAAAAAAATAGACATCAAATAAGTATCCAGCCCCAAACTCGGGACTGGCTGATAATCTTGTTACTCAATTAAATTATATTGAGAAATAAGGAAGACTACATAATACAAAAACTTATGGCAAACTTTTTGATTCGCCACTTCCTCTTGTAAATGCTGCCCACCAAGCTGGTCCATCAACGGTTTCTGAAACGAATCTGACAGAAGCATCTGCTAGCGACACATTCAGACCGCCTGTATGGAAAGAGCGAGCGTGTCTTGAATGAGGTGTACCTGCAGCGACGGGATTTGGCGGGAACATTGCAACACAGCAAACTGTGTAACATGCGTATCCTTCTGAAATGTGACTTACAAATAAAAACGGGTTAATTCTATCTGAAGAATTAGGCTGGCGTGGCAACATCTGAGTGGTCTGTTCAACCAACATTAAAGTATTTGATGTTCCATCACTGATTCCACCTAGGCCAATGCCACTATTTCGATGAAATATACTTTCGCGAGTACAACGTCCGTAGTGCCATGGTCTTTCTGGAAAGTCAACTGAAGGAACGGCATAATCTTTTTGCGTTCCTTTTGGACCAGCAGATGGCGATGACGGACATTGAAATGATGCCGGTGCTGAGTGAGCTGGTACCCAGTTTGGATTTTTGTCGTCACCACATGCCGTTCCTTGCTTATGACCGGAATACGGGTCATCTATTCCGTAACTTGGATTTACTGCTGGACGCGAAAAATCAATTTGACTGTGAATCGCACCGGCTTCCATAAATGGAAGAATAAATGCTGGCCAACCCATCATACCGCAATAAGTGTTGTCTACAGTATAATGCGACGAATCGTGTAGCTCTTGAAGAAATAAATTCCCTGGACAAAATGAGTTGTGTGCGTCATGATAAGTGTGCATGGCAATACCAATCTGCCTCATGTTATTCGTGCAAGACATACGTCGTGCAGCTTCTCGTGCAGCTTGAACAGCAGGCAATAGCAAAGCAATTAAAATACCAATGATTGCAATGACGACAAGGAGTTCTACTAAAGTAAAACCATATGGTTTTACTCTACAACCAATAAACGTGCTTTTTTTCATAAACTAAAACTTGTTAAAAACTCTAATAAACACTACACAACTATTTGTTCCAACAATTGTGTAAACACAAAACACTACATTTCAGATAAGCTGAAAATATATCGTAAAATCGAAGTTTAGGCAGCGGGGAAAAACATAAGGTACACACACCCAAACGTAAATGTGTCGGTATAACACACTAAAGTATGATGCTCGATAGCGCGTAGTCCAACACAGAATTAATACTCAAAAAATTACTGCAGCCTTGTTTAGAACGCCGATACTTTAGTAGTAAAGTGTACTTGAGGACCTGCCATCCTGATACAATATTCACTGAATAATTAACGCTCACATTTGGCTCGCAATATTCAGAAAAACAAGTTATATGCCGAAATCGCTCAAGGCGTTTGCCTTCAACTTCGAAAACACCTTGCCTTGAAAGGCTTATATTATAGACGAAAAAAATAAACCATCTCAATTATTAAAAGTAAGCCAAACGAAATCACCCTATTTTATCCCCAGATAGTTCCGCTCGGCTTTGTACATAAAACGCTATTTCGGACACAACGTGCAGGTAATTCGTTTACCTTGGTGTTTAGGAGGCGATTCGAGTTTTCCAACCGGTTCGAGTTCCGTGACGATTTGCGTCATCATTTTTTCACCTTCTTCGATGTGCGCAAGTTCACGTCCTTTGAACATAACCGATATAAGGACTTTGTCTTTATGAGTAAGAAAATCTTTTGCCTGCTTGATTTTAACTTGCAAATCGTGCTCACCGGTTTTGGGTCTTAACCGTAATTCCTTGAGTTTCGATTGGTGCGTTTGCTGTTTGCCCAACCGCTTTTTTTGCTGATATTTGAATTTACTGTAATCCATTATCCTGCAGACCGGCGGCTTTGCGTCTGAAGCGACCTCTACCAAGTCGAGTCCAGCAGCACGAGCTGCGTGAAGCGCTTCACCCGTACTCATAATACCGAGCTGCTCACCCTCATCCGAAATCACCCGAACCTGCGGTACGCGGATCATTTCGTTAATTCTTTGTTGTGGGGCACGATTGCCTGTTTCCATCCTCCTTTGCGTCATATTTTCTCCGTATCAAGTATTAAAACTGTAACAGAATTGCGCCGGGCGAATCAGCCAAATCCCAAGTACAACGCAATTCTCCTTATCCGTGTAAGTATCCCATATTATTACCCATTTAGTCAACACCAAAAAAAATATTTTTGACTTTTTTACAGAAATTTTGATAATTTAATGACAGACAGGGAAATTTTACGGCTTTTCTTACAATGAGGTAGTTAGCCGCCGAGCCCTGCTCGGCGTTTTTCCACCCCGGAGCAGGGCTCCGGGGCTAACTTTGGCGTCATCTTACATCCTGTCAACGGTTTCTATACCCAAAAGCTGTAAACCTTTCCGAATAGTTCGTGCAGTCAAATCGCAAAGAACAAGTCGGCTCGTTTTCGTTGCAGCATCTTCGGCACGTAAAACCGGGCACTTTTCGAAGAAATTAGAGTACCGATTCGCAAGCTCGAACAAGTAAGCCGTTAAAATATTTGGTCTGTAATCACGCACCGTCGACTCAAGTGCTTCGTCGAATTTCAGAATTTCAAGAGCAAGCGCACGCTCTTCCGGCGAAGTTAACGCAATGTCTGCCCCGCTTTTTACGGTTTCCTTCAAAGACGCCGGGTCAATTTCGCCTTTACTGAAAATGCTCCGAACCCTGGCATACGCATACTGCATGTAAGTCGCAGTGTTGCCGTTCATTGCAAGCATTTTGTCGAAGCTGAACACGTAGTCGCTTTCTCGATTCTGTGACAAATCTGCGTAAATCAACGCTCCGAGGCCGATTCGACGTGCCGTTTCTTTCCGTTCGGATTCGGTAAGCCGCCCCATTTCCGCCGGTTTCGCGTCGTCGTTTGACGTGACGATTTCGTAAGCTCGTTTTTCCGCTTCGTCGAGCAGATATTCCAAGCCAATTGTGTCACCGCTCCGCGTTTTGAACGCTTTTCCGTCTTCGCCGAGTACGGTTCCGAATTTAATATGTGCAAGTTCGAGGTTGTTTTTGCCCTTACGGAAACTTTCCACTTTTTCAGCGATCAGCGAAACAGCGGTGAAAAGCTGCTCGAAATGATGCGACTGCCGGAAATCAACTACGTACAGAATCACGTCCGGCGAAAATTCTTTCATGCGGTACTGAATCGTAGCCAAGTCTGTTGTGGAATATAAAAACGCACCGTCTTTCTTGCGAATAAGCATTGGCACTTCGTGACCTTCCAGAAAAATGCCAATTGCCCCATCTGTTTCTTCGGCAATTCCTTTTTCGAGCAGTTCTGAAACAATATCCGCAAGAAACGGCTGGTAATAACTTTCGCCAAGCGTGTGATCGAAACTGATTCCGAGCCGGTCATACACACGCTGCATCTCTTCCATACAAATCGGAATGAACGACTTCCAAAGAGCTATGTTTTCCGCGTCGCCGCCGTGTAATTTGGCAGTTTCACGCAACACCAACGCACCAACATCTTCCGTTGCGTCGGGAGCGGGATTATCAACCAATTGCCGCACATGTCGGTAAAGTCGTGAAAGCTCCGCTACCGGATTCTTCTCAAACGCCGCTTGGTCAAGAAAATTCCTATACCCGTAAATAATCATTCCGAACTGCGTTCCCCAGTCGCCGATGTGGTTGTCGGTTATTACATCGTGACCGAGAAATTTTAATATTCGGGTAAGCGAATTACCAATTA
>JBOFQC010000733.1:0-11426 GCA_051660725.1 Thermoguttaceae bacterium | reverse complement strand
GACCACTGCTTCAACTGCCAGATGTGCCGAATAGAATGCCCGGCTAAAGTGGATGTGCCGTACTTGGCGTATCGGTGCAAAGCCGCTTACGTCGCTGCACACGGCATTTCTGTCACGGATAACTTTTTTGCCCGAATAGACATGGTGTTAAAATTCGCATCAGTATTCGGTTATCCATTAAATTGGCTCTTGGCGAGGCGTTGGTTCAGGTGGTTGCTCGACAAATCAATTGGCATACCGGCAGGGAGGAAATTGCCAAAATTCGGGCGTATACCGTATTTGACCCGTGCCGCTTGGACGAAACGGCTCTCCAACACCTCACGAAGAGGCGAGCGGAAAGTCGCTCTTTTTATCGACTCATACGTAAATTACTTCGATTCTAAACTTGCAGAAAACGCGGTGAAAGTACTCGAACACAACGGAATAAACGTTCATGTTCCAATTCACCAGCTCGGAAGCGGACTCTCTGCAATTGCATCTGGACACGGTGAATACGCCGAATATATTGCCCGAAAAAACAGTGCGATTTTTGCCGACCTTGTCCGGCAAGGGTATAAAGTCGTGGCTATTGAACCGGCGGCTGCATTGTGTTTCAGACACGAATATAAATTTTTGTCGCAAGACCCCGATACGCAACTGGTTGCGGATAACACCGTTGATCTTTGCACTTTTTTGTTCGACTTGCACAAGAACGGGAAACTTAAACTCGACTTTCAACCTGTTCACGCAACGGTTGGTTACCACGCTCCGTGTCGAAGTATCGCTTTGGGAAACCAATCGCTTAATAATTCACTTCCGGCAGAAGAGCTACTCGGTTTGGTTCCCGGCCTTGAAGTCACCCGACTGGAACGCGGTTGTTGCGGTCAGGCGGGTTCTTTCGGCCTCAAAAAATCGAATTACCAATTAAGCTTACGGCTCGGAATCCGTTTATTTCTCGGACTGCGTAACCCGTTGATTCAGGCGGGAACAACTGACTGTACCGCCTGCCGCCTGCAAATGGAACAAGGTTGTGCGAAGCCGACAATTCACCCGATTAAAATATTGGCTTATTCATACGGTTTGACTTCCGATTTTGCGTCAGCACTTGACGCCAAACAACGGGAATAAATACTGAATGTCCGCAGCTTACACAAGTGGCACCAATAACCCGATTACTTTATATGCAAAATCTTCTGATACGAGCTTCCGCAGGGTCCGGTAAAACATTTCAGCTGAGCAACCGGTACATTGATTTAGCAGTAAACGGTGTGCCGCTAGACGCGGTTTTGGCCTCTACCTTTACGAAAAAAGCGGCAGGCGAAATTCTTGACAGGATACTAAAACGGCTCGCGGAAGCGGCTCTTGACGACTCGAAACTTGTCGAGCTTGCACAACACATAAGTAAAGGTAAAACAAAAGAGGGTGTCAGCAGAAGCGAAATATTAAACATTCTGCACGACGCGATTAAGAGTTTACACCGTCTACGAGTTGGTACACTTGATTCGTTTTTTATTCGAATAGCAAGTAGTTTTTGTCTCGATCTTGGTATTTCACCCGGCTGGTCAATTGTTGAAACGCAAGATGAGAACCGTTTTCTAAGCGAAGCGGTTCGGAAAGTTTTCGTGAATTCCCGAACCGATGAATCAGTACACTTAATGCACTTGCTTTCAAAAGGCGAGGTTGCCCGCTCTGTGACGGAACAGGCATTGGCACTTTCGCGGGAACTTGTCCAGTTGTACCGTGACGCCCCACGAGATGCGTGGAGGAAACTCGTTAAGTTGCCAACTTTGACGCAAGACGAGCTACGAGAGATACTTGAGGAATATAAAGATGCAATATTACCGACTAAAAAAGACGGCACGCCAGACACAAATTTCTTGAAGGCACGAGATAGTGACATCATGCGTGCCGAGGCAGAAGATTGGGATAAATTTCTGAAAAGCGGACTTCCTCCAAAAGTAGTAGACGGTACCGAATTGTACTACAAGAAACCAATTGAAGGGGAACTTTTAACGATTTTGCACAAACTGGTATCACATGCAAAAGCTATTCTGATAAATAAACTTTCGGTTCAAACGGAAGCAACTGGCGACTTGCTTGAACGAGTAGTAGAAGAGTATGAGGCGATCAAAGAAGAAAATGGTGTGCTTCGGTTTGATGACGTCACATATAAACTTTCGAACTCGCTTTTGGGAACTCGGCTTGAGCAAATAGTTCACCGAATTGACACCGCAACTGAGCATTTGCTTCTTGACGAATTTCAGGACACGGCACCAATGCAGTGGGAGGTGCTGCGTCCGTTTGCTCTTGAAGCAATAAAATCAATAAACAAAAAGGCTGGTTCATTTTTCTGTGTCGGTGACGTAAAGCAGGCAATTTACGGCTGGCGCGGCGGCGTTGCGGAAATTTTCAACGCAATTGAAACAGAGATTCAGCCTTTGGAAACGCAGGGGTTAAACAAAAGTTACCGCAGTTCGTTGCCTGTGATTGATACCGTGAACGAGCTGTTTTCCAAGTTGAAAACTAATGAAGCTTTCTTAGATGCAAAAAACCCTGATTTGGCCGAGGCGGCAGAGAAGTGGCACAAGCGATTCGAAAAACATGTGACTCAAAAATCCGAGTTGCCCGGTTATTGTACTCTGGAGATTGCCCCGCGATTTGATCCGGAAAAAGATAAAGAAACGGGAAATGAATATGACCCCTCTGAATACGAAAACGATTATGCCAACGAAACCGAAAACGGTTTTGAAAACGGAAGTGATACCGATTACGAGGCTGAAATCAACCAGAAACAGGTTACTTTAAAATACGCTATTCAACGAATTTCCGAGCTGCACCACGAATCGCCCGGCGCGGAGATTGGTGTTTTGGTTCGCCGTAATCAAACGGTGTCAAAAATAATCAACGGTCTAAAGCGTCTTGGAATTGACGCCAGTGAAGAGGGTGGAAATCCGCTTACCGATTCACCTGCAGTTGAAATGATTCTTTCGGTTCTGACGTTTGCAGATCATCCTGGTGATTCAGTTGCCAGATTCCACGTCAAGAACGGCCCGTTGGCTGGAATACTGAGCGAAAATGTTGAAAGTATTTCTACTGAAAATATTTTAAAAGATGACAATATTGCATACGAAGATAATATCACAAAAGATGAAAGCATCACAAACAATGATGAAAACATCTTAAATGGAGAAAATGTTCAGAACGAAAATTCCGCAGAAACTGCTGACACCAAAATTAGAAAACAACTTTTAAAGCACGGATACGGAGAAGTCATCGGAGAATGGATTAAAATTCTGGCTCCG
Source organism: Thermoguttaceae bacterium (assembly GCA_051660725.1). GTDB lineage: Bacteria > Planctomycetota > Planctomycetia > Pirellulales > Thermoguttaceae > JAVBSX01. The sequence goes on along the minus strand of JBOFQC010000733.1, from coordinate 8,145 downwards.
CATTATGGGAAACGTGACTTGGAACGAATGTTACAGCTTCTGACTCTTGCGTATAGCTGGGACACAAACGCACCGGTTCGACCTGACAGATTTGTGGATTGGATTCGTAACACGAGAATTGAGTCGCCCACATCTGCAAAAATACGTGTTATGACAATTCACCAGTCGAAAGGCTTGGAGTTTGATATTGTCGTGTTACCAGAACTTGAAGACAAACTTATCGGACAGTCGCCAACTGTCGTTGTCGGAAGAGTTGACACTGAAACCGGCAAGTCGTCTCCGACAGGTAAAATTGACCGGATTATTCGGTATACCAGTTCCGAACTCCAAGCGTTGTTACCTAATAAGTTTAAGCAGATGTTTTCTGAGTTTCGCCAACAGCGAGTGGAGGAATCGCTCTGTTTGCTTTACGTTGCGCTGACTCGGGCTGTACACCGCTTGGTGATGATAATACCACCTCGCAAGGAACTCAAAAGTGGCAAGGAACCGGCACCAACAAAAACTTTTGAAGGAGTTTTACGTTGCGGTTTGGTTAAAAATATTGATGATGATAAGCCGGCGTCAATTTCGTACCAGTGTGGTGATAAAAATTGGGCGAAAAAATGCAAACTTGATATTTGCGAGCAACCAGAATCCGGTCCTAAACTTGAGTCGGTTGAAATCTGTTTGAAAGCTAACGTTTCGCCTCGCCGCAACCTGCCAAGAATTATTCCTTCACAATTGCACGGTTACGGCTTGTATGCCGGCAACATACGTGCAGATGATTTACTTGCGGGTAATTTGTATTCTGACAAAGAGTTGGAATCGCTTGAAAATAAAGTACCAACACGAGCCGGAAGTGAAGCGATACTCCGCGCAACTTCCGGGAATCTTAACGGCCCCCCCCCTGAACTTGACACCCCTGAATCAAAATCATCACGAAACGTAATTGCCGGAATGGACAGACGGACTGCACAAATCTGGGGCAGTGCGATTCACGCTTGTTTCGAAAAAGGTTTCGCAAAAAACAAATGGTTGGATCAGGAAAAACCGACGAATTTTAAACTCCTCGAAGAAATTGTCGAAAATTTCAAACGCGAACAGAGGTGCGAAGTAGACGCTAAAAAAGTGGTGAAATCTTTTCTCGAAATATGCGAAAAGCCGAATATTAGTGCCGCTCTTTCGGTTAGCAGTTACGAAAAAGTGGCCGCTTCGGCGGGTATTCGAAATCCTGAATTTGAGGTTTATTCTGAGCGAAATTTTATGGTTGGTTACAAAGAAGGTATAATGAGAGGTTCAATTGACCGCCTCGTTATAACTTCAAGCGGCGGAAAAATCGTCGCTGCTGACGTCATTGATTTTAAAACTGATTCGTTTGATTTTGCTTCTCAAGTTTTGGAAAACGCTAATGAAACGGCTATTGACGAAATAATCGAACAGAAAAAAATACAATACTGGCAGCAGTTGTATTCGTACCGAAAAGCGGTTGAAAAATTATACGGTTTGCCGTTACAACAAATAACGGCCAAGCTGGTATTTACGTCAATTGATAAGGTTGTGAAAATACATGCACCATTACATCAGTAGTAAACAATGAAAAGAAAAATAGAAAACAGCCGTGTGATTCTCACAGGCGCATCATCCGGGATTGGCAAAGCGTTGGCAATTCAGCTCGCAGCACAAGGAGCGAAACTGATTGTTAATGCACGTCGTGAAGATAAGATTCAGGAACTGATTACGGAGATTGAACGGAATCGGCAGAAGTCCGGCACTTCGGGAAACGCAGCTCTGGAGGTTTACGCCGTATGCGGTGACATTACCGACGAAAATGTTCGGAAAGCAATTGTGCAAACAGCCGTTGAAAAGTTTGGCGGTATTGATTTTCTAATAAACAATGCCGGAGTTGGTGCCACGAGCTTGCTTGAGGTAACGCCGGAGGAAATCACACGGCGGTTAATGGAGGTTAATTATTTTTCAGCCGTTTCGCTTACGCAAATGTCGCTTCCTTATCTCAAAGAGTCGGCAAAAAGCAGAGCGGAAATAAAACAGACCGAAACCGATTTGAAACAAAAAAACAGCCAAGCAAATCCAATAATCGTGTTTCTCGGTTCAATTGTCGGACTACGTGGCGTGCCGCATTACGGTGCGTACGGTGCGGCAAAATTCGCGGTCAACGGTTACAGTGAATCTTTGAGAAGTGAGCTGAATTCCGCTGGAATTGACGTTTTATTAGTCAGTCCGGGAACAACGCAAACGGAATTTTTTGACGTTCTTTTGCAATCCAGCAGTGCTCCTAACATGCCAATTCATAAAATGGTTACATCGGAATACGTAGCCGGGGAAATCATTTCCGCAATGAAAAAGGGAAAGCACCGTATAATTCCTTACTTCCAAGCGAAAATCCTTAATATCCTTAACCGATTCTTTCCCAGCCTCACGGACAGAATAATGTGTTGGTATGTTTAGTTTTGTGCGTCATGATAATTTTGCGGTGTTTTTGAATAGGTAGTCCAGTTTCTCCGAAACTGGAGCGACTTTCGGAGAAAGTCGCCTACCTCGTGATACACGGCTGTAAATGTTTTTCCTGCTGATGTCAGGAGCCTGAATAAATAACATCCTTGGCACGCTGTTTAGGACCCCAGACCGTCATTACGGGACTTGCGTCCTTTTATGGAACGTACTCGTTTAACATGTAAAACTGTACAACTGTTGTAATATACTAACCCAGAAAATTTCCTCGCACCCGATACACGCCATTTTTGTCGCACCCCATTGAAAATAAAATTTTTTACAGGATAATAGGCCTTTTTATATGCTGTAAAGTTTCTATGTTCGGGATTTTCTCGACTTATAACGACCAGCTTAACATTCAACCTTTATATACGATTATCAGGAAGAAGAGAAATGGCGAAGTATCAAATCGAAGCGATCCGTAATATTGCGTTTTGTGGTCATGGAGGATCAGGTAAGACAACCCTCGCAGACACCATTTTGAACGATATTGGATTGGTCAAACGACCAGCCAGCGTCGACGAAGGAACCAGTATTTGCGACTTCGACGAAGAAGAAAAGGCTCATAAATACACAATTGAAGCGAGCGTAATCAACTTCGACAGAAACGGCATACATTTTAATGTTGTCGATACCCCCGGTTATCCTGATTTTATCGGCCAAACAATCGGAGCTCTTGGTGGCGTCGACACCGCCGCAATTGTCATCAACGCCCAGTCTGGAATCGAAGTAAATACCAGACGTGTTTTTGCCGAAGCTAAAAAAATCGGACTCGGACGTATTATTATCATCAACAGAATGGATGGGGATAATATCGATTTCGAAAAGCTAATCGAACTTATTAAAGACGTTTTTGGCGCCGAATGTGTGCCGATCAATGTGCCGATTGGTCACGGACACGGGTTTAAAGGAGTTGTTAGCACCCTGAATCCACCCGCCGACACTGCCGGTGCTCTTATTGATCCGAAAGAAATTCACGAAGGACTCATTGAAACAATTGTTACCGCTGATGAAGCGGCAATGGAAAAATACCTCGAAGGCACTCCGCCAACGGAAGAAGAGTTGAAAAAACTCATAGTTCGAGCAGTCCTCGAAGGAACGCTTGTTCCGATTATCTGCGTCTCCGGCAAAACAAAAGTCGGACTTCACGAAATGCTCGACGCACTTGCTCTTTGTGCACTCCCGCCGGACGCAATTGTTCGCAAAGCCAAAGACGCAGAAGGCGAAGTTGTCGAAGTCAAGCCCGATCCAGCTGGTCCGGTCATTGCACAGGTTTTCAAAACTCGTATCGACCCGTTCGTGCAGAAACTCAGTTTCATTCGCGTTTTCAGTGGCACGCTCAAAAACGGTATGCAAGTTGCTGCTTCAACGGCACGTCGTGGCGTTAAAATCGCCCAGATTTTTGAAGTGCAAGCGAACGAAACGCATCCGTTAGAAGAAGCCACGCCGGGCATGATCGTTGCCGTTGCAAAACTCGAAGAACTCGAAACTTGTGCCACTCTCGGCGATTACGTAATGGAAAAATTCGCGTTTCCGACCCCAATGGTTGGACTTGCCGCCGCTCCGAAAAGCCGTGGTGACGAAGCGAAACTTTCGGGCGCCCTTACCAAGATTACGCAAGAAGACCCGACTTTCCTTTGCGAAAGAAACGACCAGACTAAGCAGCTTGTTATCACCGGTATGAGCGAACTTCACCTGCAAATCGTGCAGGAGCGTCTGAAACGCCGTGACAAAGTCGAACTTGAAACGAAAGAACCGAAAATCGCGTACCGTGAAACCGTCCAGGTGAAAGGTGAAGGTTCTTACAGACATAAAAAACAAAGTGGTGGTGCCGGTCAGTTTGGTGAAGTTCATATTCGTATGTATCCGTTCCCGAGTGACACGAACCCGGAAGAATTTGCATCGAACAAGGAAATGTTCCCGTCAATGAAGTCGTTCCACTTTGACCCGACTGATAACTTTATTTGGATCGATTCCATTGTTGGTGGTACGATTCCGGCCAACTTCCTGCCAGCGATTGAAAAAGGTTTCAAAGATCGTATGGCAAAGGGCGTTATTGCCGGTTACCGCGTCCAAAATATTTGCGTTGAAGTGTTTTACGGCAAGCATCACCCGGTTGATAGTAACGAACAAGCGTTCAAAACTGCTGGTTCAATGGCTTTCAAGACCGTGTTTGCACAGTCGAAGCCAGCACTTCTTGAACCAATTGTGAAGATGAGTGTTACCGTTCCAATGGCAAACGTTGGCGATGTAAATAGTGACCTTTCAACACGTCGTGGTCGTCCGCTCGGTATGGAATCCGCTGGTGGCGGCATGCAGACAATTCTCGCTGAAGTACCGCTTGCCGAAGTAATGACTTACAGCCGCACGCTTGCAAGTATGACTGGTGGTCAAGGTTCGTATGGAATCGAACTTTCCCATTACGATGTGGTGCCGGGCAACGTTCAGCAGCAGATTATCGCTTCTGCCGAACTTGAAGAAGAGGAAGAATAATTTATTCTTCTTCTTCCGTTATTGTGCGTGAAATCCGTTGCCGTATTATGTGCGGCAACAATCCAATTTACCCTGATCCTGAGTAACTAATGCCTACTCGTTGGTTCGCAGGAATACATATTACAGCCGACTGCAGACGCATAGAAGCCGCAATTGTCGGTATTCATGGTCGGGGTGAAGGTGCGCCAATTGAGCGACGTAACAGCATGTCGTTTGATTTGCCCAGCGAAATTGTAGACCTCTTTAACGAATTGCTCGACGAAACCGGACCAAGGTCGTTCTTAATCGGTCCAAATTCTGAAAAATGCTTCGCTAAACTTGCGAATGAACTCGTAAGTGTTGAAAAAGAAGCTCTGGATGAGTTGAGTGCGGAGTCACGAATTTCACTTCCTGATATTTTAGCAGTTGGAATTTTGGACCCAGGTATATGGGAAAATTTTGGTAACACGCGTGCTTATCGTCCGCTTACCTGTCCTGACCTTCTTGCCGAGCAGACTGGTGTCAATATTATCGACTCGTTTCCGTCACGTGATATCGCATGTAACGGATTAGGCGGGCCTCTGCAATTATTTCCAAGCTGGATAATACTCTGCTCTGATGAAAAAGACAGGCTTCTTCTTGATTTGGGAAGAACAGCCAGACTAACTTTTTTGCCACGTCCTCGATCACCTTTGGCATTTGAGAGAATCGAGTATGCCGACATTGTGCCGTGTGGCGGACTATTTGACGAACTTACTTTCCAGCTTACGCGTGGTCAAAAAAACATTGATAACGGCGGACACTTGACCGTTCAAGGAAAACACTTGCCTGACTTGTTGAGTATGTGGAAAGAGTTGGAGTATTCGATACCACGGCAACGTTGGCAACCAAGCGGCATGTCACCAGCCCCATATCTTCGAGTTGTTAAAGAGCGAGCCAATGCGGAGAACTGGACATTACGCGATGTGCTTTGTACGGTGTCACATTTTGTTGCCGAGTCAATTGCAAACGTGATTGAAAGTCGTTTTTCCAAACTTGATACCGATATACTTCTCACAGGAGGTGGTTGCAGGCACGGGTTGTTATTAAACCAGCTTGGCAGGCACCTTGCCGATTGGTCGATGAAGCCGATTCGCGAATACGGCATCCCCGCTGAATCTTTTGATGCCGTGTGCGTTGCAATTCTGGCACTTCTTTTTGTTGACCAAATTCCGGCCGGTATTCAAGCGGTGACTGGTGCCGAATCCGCAAAAATATTGGGACGAATAACACCAGGATCGTTGCAAAATTGGAATCGTCTTCTTACTGACATGACTTCCAGAGCAAAATTCTAGTGTTTGTTTTTTGCAATCAGTACGTAATTGTACATTCTTATGTTTGATATCTTTAGTTCTAAATAGATGAAGCCGTAAGACTTAAGCGTTGTTCAGTATTTCTTTTTTTAATATTTTTGTTAAGTGGCCTAAAAATCACTTGAATTGAGTTTCAAAAGTATTATCTTATCCACAGTCTTGAGGCAAAAAGATTTTGCCAGAGTCACTGAAATGGAAATCGGAGATCAAAAAAGGATTTCACTTCAAGGAGAGTTTGGTGATTGAAAACCACAGAGTACTCGAAATCATACGGCTTATTGACAGCAGGCAATACAGCCAACGTCAAATTGCTTCCAAGCTGAAAGTAAGTCGTGGCACAGTGTCTTCAATCATGAAAGGCATACGTAAATTTCGTTTTAAAATTGCTCAAGAAATCAATATTAAGCCGGAAGGGCCAATTGTAAGATGTCCTAAATGCGGAGGAAAGACACAACTTCCTTGTACGTATTGTGAAATCAAAAAAATTATTGAACAGTCGCATGTGCCCGTCAAACAAGAAGTTAAAGCAGATGACTCTCAGTCACTTGAGGTCATGTTAATGCCAAAACATCACAAGAGATACCTTGAGATTCGTGCGTGGCGTGAGAAACAGGCAAATCCGTATTATGCAGTATTGCCGGATAATTGGCCTTGGAAGAAAAGAAATATAAAGGAGAATGACGCCACTTCTGAAACAAATCTCAACAACGTAAATAATCAAAAAAATAAAAGTAATAAACAGTATGTCAATTTTTTCCAGGATGAAATCAATACTGACGTTCATGCAAAAACAGGGATTGAAAAATCACGAGTCGAGAATTGTTCGCAAATATAATCAATGTTTTGAAGAAATTCTTGACAGTGACTTGATTTTGTTCCGGGGCATTGGTGTCATTCCGGTGTTTGGACGAGGCAGTTATACTCATTGTGGAAAAGCTTCTTGGTGGAACGGTGATTTGTTTTGTCTCGAAGTACGTGAATTTATTGGTGGAAGAGCTGTTCGACTTGAATCCCTTGTAAAGAAATATCCAGGCCGAATTGATGTGTTTCGCACAAACCCAGAGAATAGGTGGGCCAGTTACCGACGTGATCAGGCAGTCGAAATCATGAAACGATTTGCTGGATGTGATTACGGATACCTTAATGTTTTCATGGCTGCGATTACTCATCTGCCAATAATACGGTTTTTCGTAAATCCAAGTATAAAAAATACTTGTCACGAACGCAACGAAATACTGGCACCATTTTGCAGTCAGGCGTGTGCTCATTCGGACAGGGTTGGAGGCGGTGTTGATCCGGTACCACATCTTGCAGATCGGTTTACAGAACCTTGTGATTTGGCGAGGAGCGTTTTTTACCAATATATGTTTACAATCGAATAATGAAGCATATTTTTCGGGTGTGTAAACAACAGATTTTGTAGAAGGAAAATTAATGAAAATCAGAGACCGCATAAAAGAATTCAAACGGGTGCCTGCAAAGGAATTGATACCAAATCCTAAAAATTGGAGGTGTCACCCGAATAAACAACGTGAAGTTCTCGCTGGTGTGCTGGATGATATTGGTTACGCTGATGCGGTTTTAGTCCGTGAATTACAGGACGGAAAGCTTCAGATAATTGACGGACATCTTCGTGCTGAAACAACGCCGAATCAGGATATCCCTGTATTGATACTTGATCTGAATGAAGAAGAAGCTGATAAATTATTGGCCGTGTTTGATCCATTGGCATCCCTTGCAGAAACTAATGCGACGTTGCTTAACGAGCTTGTTCAGGCTTATCAGACAGATAACGAAGCGATAAAGGAGTTCTTGCAGGAAATTAACAGTG
>JBOFQC010000732.1:0-10541 GCA_051660725.1 Thermoguttaceae bacterium | reverse complement strand
CAACCATAAGGACCTACGCGGTTGGCGGCAACAACAGCAAAGTAATCTACCGAAATTTCCCGATGTTGATATTTCTTCACTTGTACCAACCAGCCCGCCGCCGCAGAACGTACAAGTAATTACAGAGCCGAAAGTTATGAAACTGCCGGAGCCGTTGCCAGAAAAATTACTCTACGTACCAGGATTTGTCGATAAAGTTACACAGTTTTCGATGCGAGGTTCGGCACAACCTAATCTTCCAATCGCAACATTAGGTGCGCTTGCTTGCCAGTCTGTTCTGGTGTCACGTAAAGTTAAAGCGATAAGCCGAACTCGTCCCAGCCTGTATTTACTGGCTCTTGCAAGTACCGGCACCGGCAAGGATTATCCGCGAAGCGTCAACCAGTATATTCTTACGCGATGTGGTCTTGAAGCTCATATCAAAGATAAAGTGGCATCAGGGGAAGGTTTGGAAGATGAAATTATCACCAAGCAAGTGCTTCTTCTGCAAATTGACGAAGTGAACTTCACAATTGCGAATATGGCCAAAGGCGAACAGCGTTTCAATTCGCTTGAAGAAGGTTTGCTAACTCTTTATTCGCTCGCAAAGAGCCAGCTCACCGGTCGTATTAAAGCGAATAATACACGTAATTACGTCCCACCACAAACTGTTTACGAACCTGCTCTTGTACTGTTTGGCACCGCGACTCCTGAACGGTTCTGCCGTGCTTTAACTATTGACCAGATCGAAGGCGGACTGCCGGGACGGTGTATTGTAATAGAAGGTGTCAACCGAGGCTATACAATGCATGAAATCGAACTGACGGAGATGCCGGATGATATTTTGGAAATAGCGCAGCATTGGGCGAATTTTCAGCCTATCAACCCTGAAACCGGTAAACCCGGCAATCTTAACGGTTTACAAGGCCCTCCGTTTCTGCATCATGTCGGTGCAAGCCCTGAAGCGGAAGACAAGCTCATATCGTTCCGCAAGCATTGCGACGAAGAGGCGATCAGATTATCAAAAAACAACCGTATCGCAGCTGCGCTTTGGACTCGCGTTTACGAATCGGCGTTGCGGCTTTCACTTGTTTACGCCTGTAGCAAAAACCATGATAATCCGATAATCGACCTTGATGCCGCCACATGGGCCAGCGAGTTTATGCTCCGAAGTAACGAAGGTAAAATCATGCTCGTCGAACGGAACGTCGCGGATAACCCGTTTCACGCTATTTGTTTGCGTGTCGTCAATATAATTTATAAAAATGGCGGACGTATCACCCACAGTCGACTTATAAAAAATGCTAATTTATCATCCAAAACTGTCAAAGAAGCCATTGACACCCTCATCGAAGCCGAACGTATCAAAATCGAATTCGCCGAAACGTCCGGCAGACCGCGACTCGAATATGTCCTATTGGAAGATTGAGAAATGACACTTGTCTTATCAATGTAACCGAATTTAAAACCGAAAGAAGGGTAAAACAAAACCGAAATAATGCGTGCGCAGTGGCAGATTTTGGAAAATTTACCGAAAATCGGACCTTCTTTCGGTATTCTTTCGGTATGCAAAACCGAAAGAAGTTTGGCGTTTTTTGACTACCCGAAAACGCTGAAGTGCCGTGATTTGTAGGGTTTTAATAATATAATATATATATTATATATAAAAAATATACCTTCTTTCGGTATACCCCCTCGCGCAATTTTTTTAAAGGATTTTCCGTGCGCGCGGGGTATACAAGAAAAACCGAAAGAAGGGTAAGGGTGGTTCAAATAATGATGTCAATTGACATGCTTTTTCAGCTAAATTCCAGTTTGAGATAATTGCCCTTGTTCTTTACACGTTGGCACCTGTTGCGAAGTAGACCGAGTATTGAAAAAGAGTATACCTTCGCTTTTGGGACGGCACTGACTCAAACGTGCGCCGCAAAAACTTTTTTTAGCTTTCTTCAAAAATTACAACTTTTTTGTGAAAAGACCACCGTTCACCGCATTCTCTATTATGAAGGGAATGAGGAAAACAAGTTATCACAAGTTGTGGAGAAGATTATATGAACAAGGCTGTATTTCGAGATGGCGTCGTCTACAACGCCGACTGCCTTGAAGTGCTACCGACAATCGAGCCTGTAGATTTGGTGGTATCAGACCCTCCTTACGGTTGTGCGTATAAAACCAACCACCGTAAAAAATCAACAACCCCGGCAATGCTTGCGAACGATGAAAAGCCGAATCTCGCGTTCATAGCACCGATTGTCAAAGCAGTAAAACCTGATTCAGCGATCTATCTCTGTACTCGGTTCGATGTGTATGCCCAATGGGAACAAGCACTTAAAGAGGCATCAACGGTTGTAAAGACAACCATTGTTTGGAACAAAGGGAACTGGACAGCGGGCGATTTGAAAGGGGACTATGGCAATCAGGTCGAATTGATTTTGTTTGCTCATGTAGGACGCCCAAAGTTAAGAAGGGGGCGGCCTTCGAATTTATGGTCGATTCCTCGTGACCCGCCCGGCGCACATCCTACCCCCAAACCTGTCGAACTATTCAAACGGTGCATCCTAAACAGCAGCGATATCGGTGACGTTGTTCTCGACCCGTTTCTGGGTTCGGGGACAACCGCTGTCGCTTGTATCCTGAGCGGTCGCCGCTTCATAAGCTGCGAACTAGACAGGCGTTACTTCGATTTATCATGCAAACGGATCGAAAAAACTTATCGGGAAATAGATTCCCGACTGCCTGGTTTTGAACCTGACACCCTCGAACAGTAAAAGTCGCTGTTTGATAAGACATCTATTGTATTCACTTTTTATTTTAACACAAGAGGAGAACTAATTTATGAAAAATCATGTGTATAACCTGCAGGGAACTTCGTCCGGTCCATTTAGAGATTTGGTGATTGGATTATTTTTTATCCTGCTTATTTTTTTGATACTTATCTGTATCTGCTCCATCCGAACTGTTCCGGTCGGTCATGTCGGAATAGTAACTTCATTCGGAAATGTCACTGGTAAAACATTTGACTCCGGCCTGCACATTACCGCGCCTTGGCACCATGTAACAAAGTTGGACACACGTATCCTTAACACCGATACACAAACGGAATGTTTTAGCAAAGACCTGCAACTTCTACAAGTCAAGCTGAACATCCTGACAACCTTGCCGCGAGATCGTGCTTCAAGTGTGTTTAAAACTGTTGGACCGCAATATCTCGAACAGATTACCCCACGTGTCTTTGAAATTCTGAAACAGAACGTATCCCAATACACGGCGGAACTGATTATCGAGAACCGCGATAAAATCAGAACTGATGTGCTGTCAGCTTGTCGTGCCCGGCTTGGCGATATCGTCGAATTCCATGATATCGTACTGACCAATATCGACTTTTCAGATGCTTATGAAAAAGCAATTGAAAGTAAGCAAGTCGCGCAGCAGGAAAGCCTAAAAGCAAAATACGAACTTGAAAAAGCCAAAGTGGAAGCTGAAAAAGCCATAGCAACTGCAGAGGGGGAAGCGGAGGCGATTCGGATAAAAGGAACAGCACTGAAGGAATCGCCCGGCATGGCCCAGCTTGAAGCAATAAAGAAGTGGGATGGTAAAGCTCCGCAAACCGTTGTTCTATCCGGTAACGATACACAAGGTCTGCCGGTGGTTTTTCCCATTCGATAATATTGAGGTTGCCGTAATGAACGATCAGCCGAAATACCAGCCAATTCCTGATGTTTGTGAGAGTGCAATTTGTTCAGATCACCATTAACTGAAAGAATAGTTTTTACATAATTATGATACTACTTGTGATTTTTCTGATGATGTCTGATTTTCAAGATTCCGTCAATATAAAAGAATACATTGAACAAGAATTCACAATTTTCATTTTAGATGATGAAACATTGACTGGTTGTTCAACAACTTCATCTGCTGATGGCAAACTTGATTTTAGGTTTCAGGCAGTCGATTGGCTGGAAGAAGATGATTTGAACAGGAATATTGTTTCGGAACCATCTCCAGTTTTAATTCCAATGAACAACATAAATACCTCGCAGCCATCAATTACTGTTTCTGCGAATCCACGACCAGTACCGGAACCCACTACTTTCGCGTTGACACCGGAACCGCCTGCCGCGATCTTGACTGTTACCGGTTTGACTCTGCTATATCTGATTTTCGGTAGGAAAAACACGATGATGTAAGCAGAAGCTACTCATAACAAAGTATTCTATCAAATTCTCAATTGGTTACACCTAATGGCACGCTCTTTTTAGATTAAGTATTTTCAGGGCAGTCGACAAGCGGCTGGCCATTTTCATTTTTTCAACCCCGGAGACGAACTCTATGATTCAGAATCGTTGTGATGATAACCTTGCTCATTGCCGTTGTTGTCCAGAAAAATGTTACTCCGAAGATAAACTATCGGAACTCCCAGTGCCTGCACATTCTCACAATAGCGACACTGCCATCTCAAAATGGGTTACCAACATGAAGAGGGTCATTTTGGCAATTTTGGGTGTGAAAGAGTAGCGAAATGATACACTTTTGGTCATTTGTAGAAAACATATTTACAGCCTGAATTATACATAAATCCTTACTATAATAGTGTTTAAGTAGTGTTTTCAGGAAAATTTGCGCCGCGAGAAAGAAAGAGTGTCTAACCCCGCGACTAGTTCCCGCCGCCCTTTGGCGTTTTTTTGTCTTTCCAAGTACCTTTAATCTCTCAAGAATCAATCTTTATCGTACCATTTATACCCAATGCCGATACAACAGTTAAATGGTATCAATACTGATGGTGTCATAGTCAAGCAAAGTGGTGTCAATTGCCAATAAAGGCAAGCAGGGCCGTGCTCTTTGCCAATTGTGACAAAGGTGGTCAAGGATCAGACTTGACAACAAAGGTCAAGTATAAATTGGTTACAATAATAGTGTTGAATACAAGCAAGATTATAACCCTAGCGTAAGGCAAGCGAAGGCAAGTAATTTAGCGATACGTAAAAGATAAAGTGACACCACTATTCCTGTTTATCGATACGCAAAAGCAAGCCGCTTTGTATATACGATACAAAAATAGGCCGTTGGTTTATTCGGTGTATAACACCTTTTCTAACCTTTCGGGACATAGTAACTTACCGGTCTTTTTGACACCACCGTAAAGTATTTTTGACAAAACCAAAAATATATAACTTATTTTATAGAAAAGACTTGCAACCGCCGAAAGTCATGGTAGAGTGAAGCAAAGCAAGGGGAAAGTAAAGGGCTTTTGAAAGCCCGGCCCCAAGCTAAGCAAGATTGCCGTACAGAAAAAAGAAAGGAACCTAAGCCATGACAAAAAAAGAAAGAACCGCCGCCGTAAAAGCCGAAAGCAAAACCGTAGCTTTGGAAGCCCCGCAAGTAGAACCACAAGTAATAGCTTTAGAAGCCCCGCAAGCCGTATCGCCAAGCCGGGAAGAGCTGGTTGCAAAAGCTAAGGCCGCAAGGGTTGCCGCCGAAGCGGGCTTGATACCACAAGAACAAGCTGACGCCATCTGGGCGCAAGCGGAAGCGGCTTGCAAGCCAAGTGAAGAATCTTTAGCCCTTGCTAAAGCGGCTAAGGAAGAAAAAGAAAAAGCGGAAAAAGTAGCAAAGGCGGCAAAGATCGCTTTTGACGCCGAATTGATAAGCGAGGACGTATACAAGCAAGTAGAAGCGAATATGGAAAAAGCGAAGGCCGCCTATACCGAAGCCACCAAAGCCGCGCGGGGCTTTTCGCTTGCCGGTGCCGGTCCTCGCTGCAAAGGCCAGATGTCGGGGCTTGAGGCCGCTTTCCGTATACTTTCCGAAAGTGACACCCCGTTGAACCCTGCCGCTATAACGAAGGCCGCTATTGAGAAAAAACTTTGGACACCGGACGGCTTGACACCGGCTTCTACCTTAAGCGCAGCCTTGCAAGCTGACGTCAAGAAGGGGGACAAAGCCCGCTTTGTAAAGGTAGGGTCAGGGCTTTATACAACAGCTGAAAAAGCGCAAGCCGTAACAGAGACCGAAGTGCAAGCCTAAGCGGCTTGTCGCCCACCCTTTCTTTTTCTCTTTTTAGTAAGCCGGGTTCTTTCCCGGCTTGGGGTGGTGACGGGGCTTTTCTTTAGCCCCGGCCACCCCCGGCAAGTAAAGCCGGAAAGCAAGCACGGAAGTAAGGACCGCAAGCAAGGCCCGCAAGTAAAGCCCGGAAGCAAGCCCCGGAAGTAAAGCCCGAAAGCAAGCCCCGTAAGTAAAGCCGGAAAGCAAAGCCCGAAAGCAAGGTCCGTAAGCAAGGAATGGCAAGCCACAATAATCAGCCAGTCAGCCAGCCAGCCAGTAATCAGCCAGCCAGACAATTGTCTGGCCTGAGCCAGTGAAAGGCGGACATGGTGTCGGCCTGATACCATCAATATAATACAGAGTGATTTATGTTTACAAACGAAGAAAGAATTGAAGCCACTTGGACACTTGTTGATCATACTAAGCAGAAAAAGTTGACGCCAGATGAGGTGGCGATGGGTGTACATCTTTGGAGGCACGGCACCTATGGGCCATTTGGTTATTCCGTAAAAGTTGGCACCTTACCATCAATTTACGGCATACGAGAAGGAAGAATACTGAAGTTAGAACTTCGGGTTAAGGCAAACAATGAGATTGTCGCTTCATACGAAGGCGACTGGGACATCTTGCCAGATGACACCACAGACACGAAAGCGGCTGTCATTTGTGAAGTGATTGATATCATCGTAGAACATTACAATGTACCGAAAACGGAACAGCCAGTCAGCCAGCCAGTTGAAAAATAGTTTCTTTGAGCATCTTTCGACCTGTAAATCTTAATGCCGGGCTCTTCCCGGCTTTGGTCAGTGAGGGGGCTTTGTTCTTTTCCCCCTTACGGCTTGCCGGGGCTTTGCTGATCCCGTGTAAGGGTTGGCAAGCCCCGGTTTCCCTTTCTGGAAAGCGAAGCCGTAAACCTAATTATTTATAGAAAGTGAGGAAAAGTGATGTCAACGCACATGATTGCTGAAGTGATTTATGAAACATTCCTTGTAGGCGATACCACCGAAGGGACAACCTTGTTACATCCAGATGCGTGGAGTGAGAAAGACAATTACAAGCTAATGAAAGGTGAGTGTTGGGAAGAAAAACCCGGATGGTATGTAAGGGAGACAGCCCCCGGTTACATGGATTCCACCGACTGGCGAGGGCCGTTTGATATGAGAATAGAAGCATTGGAATCGCTTGACGCCGACATGTTTGCCGACGAAAGCGAAGATATTGAATAGCCAGCCACGTAACATTATGGAGATAAAAAATGACTACTAAAGAAAATAATTTACCGTTGAATATAAGAATCGAACATGGATTGATAAAGAGTACGCAAGAGCTCTATGAAACCATCGCAAAAGAAATTCTTGGCATTAAAACGCTGGAAACCAGAAATAGTGACAGCCTTGATTTTTATGAGGTGTCAGTTTGGGGTGTTACGCAAGCATTGAAAATAGCTTACTTAGCCGGGGTAGAAGCGGCCTTCAGAGGGGATGTATTTGAAGTCAAGCCAGCCAGCGGAAAAACAGAGCCAGTATCATCGCAATCATTATGGAACCGCTATTGGGAATACGAATGCGAGATTTGCAAATATGTTCTTGGAAAGGATACTGAACGGATTCTTGGCATCATTGACACCGATCTGGTGATTGATGCAGACGAGCGAGCCAGTATTCTTCGCTTGATGGGATTTGATCCGGAATCTGATGCCGTTTGGATTGGTGTCAGTAAACAAACCATCAATATATTAAGTGACAGTTTTTATTCTGGCTCGGTTTTTGCTGGCGAAAGCAGAGAACCGCATTCAAGGTTTGCCGTTATAAATGGTTGCCGTCGCAAGCCTTAGCCGGTGTTTGGTTAAATGTATCCAAGTAAAACATATTTACACATGAAAGGAATATTGTTATGAAAGCAACATCAATTCAAATCGGAAATTCTTATGAAGTATCGGTTGGTCGCGGAACCAGTATAGTCAAGGTGGTTGATATCAATCGAAAGTCAGGTGCATGGATTTGCGAGACTCAGACAGGCAAAGACATCACCATTAGTGACGCCAAACGGTTTATCAAAGCAATCAGCGACAAGGCTGGCAAGGGCAAAAAGAAAAGCCCCGGCTTGTCAAGTGAGCATGACGCCGAAACGTTACCTAAAATAGGCACCGCCGTTAAAGAAAAGCGTATTCCAGTCGATCCGAAAGAATTTGAGCATTTGGTAAAAGAGCTCAAGGATTCTGGAGTTTACCTGAAGGCTGCACAAAACGCATTCAAGTATGGTTTGATCGACCAAAAGAAATTGGATGCGGCAAAAGAAAGCTATGACGCCGCAATTACAAATTTACGCACAGCTGGTGGTAAAACCGGAGCGGGCGGTCGATGCCTGGGCCAGATGTCCGGGTTGGAAGCAGCCTATAAGGTTCTATCAGAAACGGGCAAAGCTATGAACGGAAGGCAAATCTGTGAGATGGCATTGGACAACGGTTACTGGGAGCCGCAAGGGTCGACACCCGAAGCGACCATTGTTTCAGCCATCTTGACCGAGATGAAGAAGAAGGGTGAAGAATCCCGGTTCGAGCGAGTCGGACGAGGGCTTTTTGCAGCCAAAAAATAACATGGCCAGCCAACCAGCCGAAAACCTGTTCGGCTGGTGTCATACACTAAATCACAATGAACATACAAAATGAAAAACTATCGAAAAGTTAAACCAAACCAATTTCACATTAATGACAACGGCACGATCTGGTTCCGCGTCAGGATTAAGCATACTTTTTACCATCCTGTAAAAATTGATGGCTCACTTTTTCAAAAGGATGAATTACTCGAATTCTGCATAGACACAGATGTGTTTGTTTTTCCGCATGACATTGAGAACAAAATGCACGACGAGGAATATAATGAAAGCGATTACAATGACTTTTACAACTTTTGTAATAACTGCATGGTGTCTCAATTGATGTCAGACGCCGGTAAAGATGACGCCGCCATAAATCACGGCACAGTCAATCTACTTGACGAAGAAAATGTTATGATACTCGATTTCAAGACATCTCTTCCTGTTTGAGTAAATGAGCATTATATGCTTTTCTGACTAAATCGTTTGTAGGGCCGGTAGTTAACCAATTACACGACAGTCGATTTACAGAAGAGAAATGGCATGGTCATATCGAAGACTCGTAACATGAATGTTTCACACTCCTGTCCCATTGCTACTTTGGTCATCGGTTTGATATCGAACGGCATCTCGAAATAATCGTTCGGTATACCAATTCGCTTTATCAACGTTTCCCGTTTTTCCTTTTCAACGGCAGCCAGCAGGAAATATTGTTCGGGTTTTAATTCATTGACCAATCGCTTTGCCATCAATGCAAACATGGTGGCATCATTCCAATCGACAGCCAAGTTCAAGGGGTGTTTCGGATACAGCGACAGAAAAGCATTCCGTACCAGAATCCGTATGAATCTATTTTCTTCGTCGAATTTCATTTTCGACCAATGCTTCATTTTGATCTCCGCTACAACAGTCTCTTCTATATTGCGGCAGATCGCCGTCAGCGTCGACGCATACCAAGCGTTCTCCGGGAGCGGTGGCATCTTACGGTCAAACAGTGAGATTACGACATCGTGAAATGCAATTGTCTTTGGATAGAAATCCAAATCGTCGAAAAACGGCACACCATATTCGACATTCTTATTACCACGACTGAGCTTTTCGATACTTTTTGCCATCATCGCAACATTGACGGCGACAAGCGTTCCGAGGTCACCTTGAAGAAATTGATCACCAGTGAGTGTTCTGATCATGTGAATGTTCCTTTAGATAGAGTTGGATTTTGGAACGAACAACATGGTATTTATACTCGATTATATAGCGGTGTCAATAATTAAATCAAATTTTTCTTTAAATTTATTATTGTAACACTCAAGAATGGTTATAGACCATTCATTTCAATCATACCCAACTACTATCAGGAGTACAATCATGTCTTCAAAACCCGCCCTTTTACGGGGCTCTTCCCCTCCCTCGGCACAAAATACAAGTCTTACCGTAGAGTTGCGAGATACGGCTTCTGTGCGGCCTTACGAGCGAAACCCGCGCAAAAACGCACAGGCCGTTGACGCCGTTGCGGCAAGCCTTAAAGAATTCGGCTTTCGCCAACCGATTGTCATTGACGCAGAAGGTGTCATTATAGCTGGTCATACCCGGTATCAAGCGGCGTTGAAATTAGGGCTTACGAAAATCCCTGTTCACGTTGCGACCGATCTGACACCAGCACAGGTTAAAGCTTACAGAATCGCCGATAATAAAACTGCAGAACTTTCTGATTGGGATTTTGATATTCTTCCAATTGAAATTACTGAACTGCAAGACATTGGTTTCGATCTTGATTTGCTTTCGTTTTCCGAAAAAGAGTTGACTCAGCTATTGAACGTCAACGTCAAGCAAGGGCAGATTGATCCTGATGACATCCCAGAACCCCCGGACGAACCGGTTTCACAACGAGGAGACATCTGGGTACTCGGCAAACATCGTCTAAT
>JBOFQC010000731.1:0-2409 GCA_051660725.1 Thermoguttaceae bacterium | reverse complement strand
TATCTACAGGTACGCTTGGAGCGGAATCTGTATGTTGAGTTGGACGGTAGCTCACTTAACTAACACCCTCGCCGGGTGAAGCGGTAAAAATTTTTAAGATTTTTAGACCAAGAGTAATAATCAATGCGTATAAGAACTCAGTAAATATACCGGAAGCCGGTACTGCACTTTATACCATACGAAATCAAAGTCCTTATTTGGAAAGTTAGGAGAAATAGTCATGTTAGTTTTGTCACGTCGAGAGGGAGAACGAATCAAAATCGGCGAAAATATCACTTTAACCGTTGTGCGCTGCTCAGGCGATAAAGTACGAATCGGCGTAGATGCCCCCCCTGAGGTTTTGGTACTTCGTGGTGAACTCCACCCGCATAATCGTGAAGAAGGGTTCGTTGCCACAAAAGCCAAAGATAAAGAAACTGCCGAACCTCGGGAAGAAAGTCACGAAAGAAGACCGAGAGGCCGCTTCACGGGAAGAAGACGAATCGAAACCGATGAAAATGCTCCGGCAAGAGAACACCGCTCTTTCGAGTCGGGTTTCCGTCAGCGTCCCGGCGCACCGGTTGATTACCCAGTTGCGTCGCCGACGCCGACTCCAATGTTTCAGTAGGAATTGGGCATTAGGCGTTAGGCATTAGTATTTGTGTATTGTCAGATCAACTGATACGAAAAAGAATACTAACGTCTAACGTCTATCTCTTTTATCATTTCACATCTGTCTTGAATAAGCGACCAGCGGGAAAGAGCGATGTCTTCTTTCGTTGCAATCCAGGTACCGCCGCACGCTATTACACTTTTTTCCGCAAGATATTCTTTTAGGTTTTCAACAGTGATACCGCCAGTCGGCATGAATTTCACTCCGGTGTGAGCGTACGGTCCGATAAGTGCTTTAAGCATCTTGACGCCACCAATAGCACCAGCAGGGAAAAACTTAATGACTTTACATTCCGAGGCCAAAGCTGCCTCTACTTCGCTCGGCGTGCAAGCTCCGGGGATAAATGGTAAGCCGATTTCATTCGCGGAATCAAGAGTGTCGAGATTCAAGCCGGGCGCGACACCGAATTTTGCACCTGCATCCAGCGCGGCTTTTACATTATCTTCCGTTAAAAGCGTTCCGGCTCCGATCAGCATTTCCGGGCGTTTTTCGGTTAGAAGTTTTATAACTTTTGCCGCTGCGGCAGTGCGAAACGTGATCTCAGCAATTGGCAAACCACCTGCGATTAGTGCGTCGGCAAGCGGCAACGCCGATTCTTCCGATTCAATTGCGATAACTGGAACTACTTTATATTCTGCAATTTTTTCAAAAACGTGCATGTTACAAATAATGGTGATTAATAATAAAAAAAGAACAGGGGACGCAGCAACTCGCAGTCCCCGGGTAAATTTTTCCTGCAATTACTTTTCCTGGACTTTACATTTGCACGAAACCGCGACCACGAAGTTTACGTCGAGCGTTATCGATTTTTTCAAGGACGTCGCGTGGATCGGCCAACCCTTCCATTTTCAGCGTTTCGTCTGTTTTATCTGAAACGGAAAAGACCAACACGGTACCGACACCGCCGTTCACCACACGGTCGAAAAGCGTCTGTTCCATTTTAAGGTCGGCAATGCCGATTAGTTCCATTGTGTCAATTGTGCGTTTAAAAAGCCCTTTTTCGATGTAAAGGTGCGCTTCCGAAAGCCGGTAAATGATAAATGTCGTTTTGTACCAGTAGGAAACGAAAAACCAAATCCAAAAGAAAGCTGGAACTGCAAGCAACGCCAACCAAACGATCATTGGATATGATCCGATATGCCCTGAAACCGAAAGGTATATCCCGACTGCCACAAAAGCAAGCGTCGTCAACCAGTTAAGAAGATTACAGAACCGGAACGCTTTACCCGAATAATGCCAAATCATCGGTCCCGTTTGTGCGGCGGCATTGTCGCTTGGAACCGCTGATTGCGCAGGCGATGTGGGTGGTGCCGGAACTGCGGAATCCGAACTTTTTTCGTAACCGCATGTCGGACAGAGAGAAAGGGAATCTTCGACTTCAACTTTACATACAGGGCAAGTCCACATTTGTTCCTCCTTTTGGAAAAAAGACTAAAAACATCTTAGTTATATCATTGTATCAATTTCGATGTAAAATTAAAAGGAGGAACTCGAAGTTAATTTGCTCACGAGCCGGGAGTGAATCGCAGCGGATATATTATCACTTCGTTCCATTTGCGGCTCGTGGGTACTCACGGAACACCACCTTGATAAATTTGCCATTTTATGGATAATAATTGTGTAGACATGGGCTTATTTTACTTTTTCTTAATGAATTTAACATGATCGAAAAAAATACAAGTGGAGAGGTTTGGGTTTTTGCTGAACAACAAGACGGACAACTTAACGAAGTCGTTCTCGAACTTTGTGGTAAAGCT
>JBOFQC010000730.1:0-3058 GCA_051660725.1 Thermoguttaceae bacterium | reverse complement strand
ATATAATAGCCTATATTCTCCCTTAAAACAAGCATGTTACATCAATATGTGAGTTTTATCAAAAATAATATTGTAATTGGGATTGTTATATGATAAACTTAGTAAAGTTCACTGGTAAGTGTACATGTTTGCATATATTCACTTACTGGTTTGTAAATCCAACTTATTATTATTTTCCTAACAACATTTGAGGAGGCAAAAATGAAAAAAGAGAACGGTAAAGTCAAGAAAATGTTAAACTGGGGGGGGGGGGGTAAACAGGAAGGTTTCACGTTAGTTGAACTTATTGTTGTAATAGCTATTATTGGAATTCTAATAGCACTTCTTTTACCTGCAGTTCAAGCCGCACGCGAAGCTGCAAGACGTATGCAATGCTCAAATAATCTTAAGCAAATTGGACTTGCAACGCACAATTTCCATGATTCTCGTAACCATTTGCCGACCGTTACGCATCAGCCGGAAGCTCCAAATCCAACGGTCGTTATGAGTAATCGCGTCAGTGGTATTGTCATGTTATGGGCTTATATCGAACAGGCCGCCCAATCTGAAATGATACTCAACAATCCTCAAGGAACCTTTTCCAGCCAGCTTCCTGGACAGGATTTACAGGCCTTTGGTGGTCCTTTTAACGTACATCCACACCACTGTTATCTTTACAGCGACTCATCTGGAGCGAATCAGCGTTTCCATCCATACGGGTCACCGAACCCGGCCTTTGTTTGCCCCAGCGATGGCAGCTCCAAAACAAGTTCAGGACAAATCACGAAGAATAATTACAGAATGTGTATTGCCGACACTAACGCCAACACAGGACGCGGTGTTTATCAGGAAAACTTCATGAGTGTAATCGGCTTCGGCGGCGTTTCCGATGGTTTGTCGAATACGTTGATATTCTGCGAAAAACTTGTAGAAGACTCGCTTGGGTCAAGATTATACAAACGTGGTGCCGTCAATTTGGGTTTTGCAAACCCGCTGGAATGTTTAACCAAAGGGAAAGGTCCCAACAGTACTATGCCTGCCGGGTCTAATCCTATCGTCTTGAACAACGGCGGTTTCGGTGGTCGTATCGGCGACACACCTGCGGCGTATTCCGTGTTTCACACTATTCTCAAACCGAATGGTCCAACTTGCGGACTTGGTGAAGATACCGGAATTCTCATCGTATCTCCAACGAGCAATCACACTGGCGGAGTCAACGCGCTGATGGGGGATGGTTCCGTGCATTTTATATCTGACACAATTGACAACGGAAATGACATCGGTGTCAACGGTTGTCACGATGCACCTCCAAAAGACGGAAGAACCACTTGGTTTGGCGTTTGGGGAGAATTGGGAACCCGGAATTCCGGAGGAAGTGCTAAGCTTCCTTAAAAATTGTACTGTACTACACATTTTTTTCAATAGTAACTCGAGGTGGGATGAATGTTTCTCTCGCCCTTTTTTTTAGAAAGCCCTTTAAATTATGGTTAAAACAAGACGTGATATCATGTTTCGATACGCTTGTGTTGCATTGCCGTGTCTTTTGTTGTTGCTTGCTTCTGGATGTGGAAAAAGATATCCGGGAAAAGAGAAGCTTTATCCCACAATGATTACCGTTTTGGAATCAGGGCAGCCCATTGACGGTGCTGTAGTAATTCTGATGCGTCAATCAGGCGAAAATCTGGTTTTATCTGGTCTGACAGATAAATCGGGCAAAGCGCGTATCGCTGTCGAATCTGAATGGCCCGGCGCACCTGAGGGGAAATTTCAAGTGCGGATTTCCAAAGACCCTCCATTTACTCCCGATCTGACACCCGAGGAAGTCGCTAAACTTGCACCGAACGAATACAGTGCTTACGAATCGCAAATGGTTGCCAAACGCTTGAGCTTGAAACCGGTTATTGACCCAGAACTTTCTTCGGATAAATCTCCTTTTTTCATTGACATCGTTTCCGGGAAAAATGAAAAAACCTTTGATATTATTGCAGATGTAAAATGATGGTGTGGTTATATCGAAAAAACGGATCACCAACGTAAAGCTGGGTGGCAGAATGTTGCCATCTGAAATATTTTGGGACGCAACCGTTTTTCACTGACTTAGGATTCTACGCAGCTTCACCCATTTCACTATCAGAATATTACCACGGCCCCTACCAAACGCCGTGTTTTGTCTCGTGTGGGTTTCAAACCGGGATTTTGGCCCGTTCCCAAGAAGTTGCCGATCACACAACACGTTCGCTTTGTGGGGCCTTGTCGGCGAAGTTTGGAAACCAAGACCGTCACCCGGCTGCTCGTTGAGAAAAAAGCCGTTCTGTTCAAGAAGAAAAAGCCGCTGACCAGCCCCGGAGTCCTTGGGATATTACGTCCTTTTCCCGGCGAATTCTAATACGAGCGATTTGGTAACAATTTCCTTTCGCTCCCTTTTGTGCTTTATGATGCGTCTTACGTTTGGTCCTGTTTTCGGCTCTGCTGCAATGTTTCGCATCTGAGAGGAGGAGTCTTGCGTAGCTGCAAGGCTTTGTTATTACTAGACTTATGAAAACACGCCCGACAGGACTCGAACCTGTAACCTACGGATTAGAAATCCGTGGGTCTGGCGAAGCTGCGCGCAGAACCAAACCCCGTAAATCATAGTGTTTCCGCCGTAACTGCCGAAATTTCCGGGCTTAAACGACTTTCTCCTTTCGCACTCTTTCGAGACGTTTCGGGCTTTTTCGAGTTGACCCGGATTCGGCTCTTGACCCGAAACCGGCTCTGTGGCAGTGAGTTGCATCTGGCAAAGTTTAATCTTTACCACGCTGGTCGGCTTTTTTGCCAGAATTACTTCAAAGCGGTTTCAAACTCGTCCAGCGACTTGCATGTCGCGGCCAAAACGACCAACGACTTCATCGCCGTCAGGTCGGTTCTTTTGTTGAGCGATTCACTAATCAAATTCGGGACGCTCCCGAATTTGTCGCCAAGAATTGCCAAAATCGCTTCTACTTGACCTTTTAATTCGCCTTCCGCTTTTCCTTCTGCTTTGCCTTCTGCTTTGCCGCGAGCTTCAATTTGATCGAAAAGTCCCATTGCCATTGTTTTG
>JBOFQC010000729.1:0-6164 GCA_051660725.1 Thermoguttaceae bacterium | reverse complement strand
GGTGCCGCTACTCGGATCGCGAGGGGAATATTAGGAGTAGACTCAAAATATGCTACAGAGGCTTTTCCATTAAGTGGATCAGTTAAACTCTTCAATGCTTCCAGAGAATCACCGTATTTACCAGGGTTGGAGGTTCTGGCTATTACCTTGCCATTGGTGTCACAAAGAGTCAGAAAATCACTCTTAAACGGACCGTTATATGAGTCAAAAACTGCTAAAGCGGCGTCACGCTGCTGTAATGGAAGTTTGGCGCTATCGTCACCTGTTATCGTAAAAACATCTCGTAATGTATTATTTTCTGCTAGGCCAACAACTTGACAAACCAAAATCGCCTGCATTAAATCGAGTTCTGCTGCGAGACTCTCCACCTCGGAATTCATCGTTGCCTCAAGAGTGGACTGCGAAATTGATCTGTAAACCGGTATGCTGATTCCAACTGCCGCTGCAACCAGCAGGATAAACATTGCAAATATTGGAATTAAAATCTTTGCCAGTAAAGAGTTAAATATCTTCATGATTTTAAAAATTATTGAGTTGAAATTTTGTTGTTATTGACCTATGCGAAAATTGAACTGGTTTGCTAAACTATTACGAGCGTGACACCTCGACTGTTTTGAATATGTCAGTAATTACTTTTGTCCCGCAACTTGAATTGTCCAACCAGCTCATGTAATTTACTCGCCTGATAAGACAGACTCTTGGATTCTGCCGACGTTTCTTCCGCACCGGCGGCATTTTTCTGAGTAACATCTTCAATCTGTCTGACACCATGCACAACTTGCGAGACACCTTCGGCTTGTTCTTTATTATTCCGTGTGATATCATCAACCACTTGCGAAACTTCTTGCTGTGAAACAACTATTCTGTCAAGTACAGCACCAGTTTTTTCAGCGAGCTTCGCTCCTTCACTAATCTGACGATTGCTCTGGTCGATCAAATCCGCAGTTTCATGAGCCGCTTTTGCACTTCGGGCAGCCAGGTTTCTGACTTCCTCTGCCACCACTGCAAAGCCTTTGCCGTGTTGTCCGGCTCGCGCAGCTTCAACTGCAGCATTTAACGCAAGCAGATTTGTTTGGAACGCAATATCGTCGATCATTTTCACAACCTGCTTGACGGTAGCAGACGTTTTCGTGATTTCAGTCATTGAATGGAGTAATTCCTTCATGAGTCCCTGACCATTTGACGCCACATCATTGGCATCTTTCACCGCTGATGTGGCATGACTGGTTGCTTCCATATTTTTCTGCATGTTCTCATTCAGTCCAACCATGACTGCAGAAATTTGTTCGACGCTTGACGCCGACTGTGTTGAACCGCTTGAAACCTGGTGGGAAGCAAGCGAAATTTGAGCGGCACCAGTTTCGACGACACCAACAATTTCACGCACTGAATTAAGGGTTGCATTGATCGAGGCAACCATTGAGGAAAGACTTTTGTTGACACTGTCGTTTTCTCCTTTGATTTCGACGTGACAATCCCAAACTCCTTCTTCTAGTTTTGATGCGAGTTCTGCAATATACCTGAACTCATTCAGCATTTGCTCGAATGCGCGAGTCATTAAGCCGACTTCATCTTTACGGTTCATATCCTCATTGTTAACGGCAAACGCAACATCTCCCGTATCTGCTATGTAACCCATAGCTTTTGCAGCTCTACCAATCGGAGCAGCAAAAGAACGTCCAGCATAAATGGCAATAACCAGATTTGTGACTAATATTATAACCCCAATTTGAATAGCAAACTGTATTGCCGACTTACCTTTACTATCAAAATCTGATCGAACAGTATCACTCAAATCACACATCGTTGTTTTGGTGGTAGATATCTGATTGTTAAAATCAGTTTCCATTTTACTTAAAGCTTTTTTTACTGCGGATGCACTTTCAAGAACTGACGTTTTCTTAGCACAAACTACGATTCCCCAAGGCTGAGCAACTTTACCAAACCTACGAGGCAGTAGTACTTGGTATATTTCACCATGATCTTTAGAATCCGTTAGAACTCTGACTTTTTCATTGTCTTTAATCGCTTGTGCAAATGATTCTGTTCCTGAAATTGCATGTAATTCTTTACCTATTAAGTTTGAATCTGGATGCCACACAATTCTCCCTGTCTCGCTTACCACATATACGAAACCATCACCATAGGGTTTCTGTTCATTAAGGATCGAGTCTAATACCGTGACGGGAACATCTACTCCTGCCACGCCTATTCTTTCTTTGATAGAGTTATTTATTGGCACACTCATTGAAATCAACTGAATGCCCTCATACTCGAAAGGATCGGTAATAGACTCATTTCCTGTTTGCATTGTCACAGAGTAATATTTTGATGTATCAGGTCCGATAAGTGGTTCTACGCTGATTTGCGAATTCTTTTCACTAATCCATGGAATAAACCGTCCTGTGGAATCACATCCACTTTCAACGTGGTTTTCGAAATTACTATCCTTTCCATCAAATTTGTTTTGTTCGAATCCAAACCATATACCGAGAAATTCTGGATTAATATTCTGGACGCCTTGAGCAAGTTCAATTGGGATACTACGTTGTCGCTCTTCCAGTGGTAAATGTGCCATGTATCCTTCAATGCTACCAGCAAAAGTACGTGATGCGCTTAGCGCAGAATCGAACACTGTACTTATTCTACCAGCTATTCCGGCTGAAAGATTCTCCAATTCTTTCAGACTCTGTTCGACAACGATGATGTCTGTTTCAGTTTGGATCGCTGATATGTTTTCTTTTATACTTGAATCGAGTTCGTTACTTGCTTTCTCTTGTTGAGAGTTGAGTGTGCTTAGACCACCATTGGCAGATTCTATGACAAGCCGAAGATTCTTTATCGTGAAACCGGTAAATACCCCACAAATCAATAGTGTTAAGCCTCCAAGGACGATAATAAACTGAGAAGTAAGTTTGAAACTGGATAATTTCATGATTTTCTTAAATGTGAAAAGGTAATTTTCGTACATGTTAATTTGTATAACCTGTTTAACTGTATTATATTATATCGTTTACCCTTCTTTGCAAAAAAACAAAGCGTAAGAAAAATATTTTCAGGTTTTGTATTGATTATGCGGGTTATAGAAGTTTTTCCGCGAGTGTTTAATCAATATAAAAAAAGACGTGAAAATCATGTGTATACTGTACAACGGCAGTGAAGTTACCGTTCTAAGGTCGGGAAAAAGAGGAATGTTAACTTTCCCAACCAACGAAACCTTGGCGAAAGAAGCCGATCAACGAGAGGCGGAACACATTACGCGAAACGCAACAATGTGCATCTGCTGCATGAGGCGTCGCATTTTTTCGCGATCCACACCGAAGTGGACGGCAAGGCGACGCGAACCATACTCGGGATGTTCGAAATGAAATCGATCAATTATACTGTCGCCCGGCATAAACTGCATGTTTTCCAATGTAGGGTAAGTTGAAGATAATCAGCATTAAACATTGAAAAACTCGGGAACAGAGCCGACCAACGGGAGGCGGAACACTTCACGCGAAGCGCACCGCCCATACCGGGCTCCGGTATAGGTATACTTTTTTTACTCGGCTTTCAATTTTTTCCGTATAACTTCAAGACGTTCTAATAGTTCGACTTCAAATCCGCGTGGGTTCGGCTTGTAATACTGTACGTCAACGCCAAGATAATCTTGTGCTGCAATGCCGTCTTCGCAGTTGTGTGCGTATTGGTAACCGACATGACCTAGCGCTTTCGCACCTTTATAATGCGCGTCCCGCAAATGCCGCGGTACTGGAACAATACGGTTTTCCCGCACATCTTTTTTCGCTTCGAAAATCGCAACTGTTGCCGAATTGGATTTCGGTGCACAGGCCAAATACGCAACCGTTTGAGCCAAATTAAGCTGACATTCCGGCAAACCGACGAGTTCGCAAGCGTGTGCAGTTGCAACGGCAAGCGGTAATGCAGCGGGGTCTGCGTTTCCAACGTCTTCACTTGCGAGAATAACGAGCCGTCTGGCTAAAAACCGGACGTCTTCGCCCCCTTCAAGCATTTTAGCCAACCAGTAAATCGCGGCGTCCGGGTCGCTTCCACGTATGCTTTTAATCAACGCAGAAATCGTGTCGTAATGAGAATCTCCGTCCCGATCATACGCGATTACCTTTCGCTGCACGGATTCGGCTGCAAGCTCACGGGTAAAATTGATTTTCTGTTTCGAAACCGAACCGGTAACTTCCGATTCGACACTGGAAAGCACGCCGATTTCAAGGGCGGAAAGAGCGCTGCGCGCGTCGCCGTCACTTATCTCGGCAAGGTATTCAAGTGCTTCTTCCGTTATTTCAATTGGATATTTTCCCAACCCCCGCTGCTTGTCTTGCACCGCACGAAGCAGAAGCGTTTTTATGTCGTCCCGGGAAAGCGGCTCGAATTGAAAAATCCGACTCCGACTCAAAAGCGCGTTGTTAATCGTGAAATAAGGGTTTTCCGTTGTGGCGCCAACAAGAATCACGACGCCGTTTTCCACTTCCGGCAAAAGCACATCCTGCTGCGCTTTGTTAAAACGATGTATTTCGTCAATGAAAAGAAGCGTTTTCTGTCCGTCAGTTGAGAGCCGGTTCATTGCCTCGGCGAGAATTTCCCGAAGCTGTTTCACGCCGTCACTTACCGCACTTAGCTGCCGAAACGTGCTTCTGGTTGCGCCGGCCAGAATCTTCGCAAGAGTCGTCTTCCCGGTTCCCGGCGGGCCGTGAAAAATAACCGAGCCGAGCCTGTCTGCTTTAAGTAATCGTCGTAACAGCCGACCTTCTCCGAGGAATTTTTCCTGACCGACGAACTCGTCGAGCGTTTGCGGCCTCATTCGTGCCGCCAGCGGTTGGGCCTTTAGCCGATTCTCTCTTTCGGACGATTCAAATAATGACATTCTGGTGGGCCGGACGTAGCACAATTGAAATGGTATGCCATGCGTAGTCTTTGAACACAGTTTTCCTTACTTTACCTTGCGCAAAAAGCAAGGTTTTACATAATGAGTAAACTGCATCACGCTTACAGCTGCATTATGCAAGGTCTGTACACACCCGCTATCATAAAATAGCGGATGTGTTTCATATTCAAAACCTACATTGCTCGATCAACTTCAATTGTTATATTTTTTGTTGAAGCAGTTACTTCCTGTTCTAACCCTGAAGTCGTCGCACTATTATACTTTGGATTGATAAGTGAAGTATAAGTCGGTTCTCCTGAATTATCAACCCCGCTTTCTTCAACAACATCAATAAAAAATACTTTGTAAAGGCCGGGAGGGAGCCCGTCTTTCGCACTGACAGAGCCCATTACAAATTCTCCGTTCTCGATTTTTCCACGTGCAGCAAATTTTTCTGTTGATAAACAAATTGTTCCAGAAGGTACGGGTGTCTTATCATCAGAAAAAACAACTTTTCCTTTAAGCTGAACATTTTTACTGCACCCTACCATGACGATCATAAGAGAAAAACACAAGCATAATCCTAAAAATTTTTTCATTGTAAATTCTTTGTTTAAATATTAACGATAATTCTTTGCCGTAGCACGGCATGGCGAGAACCAGCCATACCGGGCTCCGGTAATAACGAACAGGGATACCATTTACGGAAGGCTTGCTGCCTTTCCATCTTTGGGATTTGAAAGTTGTCCTAGTAAAAGTCCAGGTGTTGTGACGGAAATAGATCTAACAGCACCGTCTCCAATAAGGAAATTGACGGTTCCTGTATGCCAACTACCGAAATAGTATTGCGGATTAGTTTTCTCAGATGCTTGTGCGAGTGGACGATTTTCAGAAACCATTCGACCAATTGCCCAGTCCCTACCTCCCGAGTTCGTAGCTGCCAGAAAACTCTGGTCATATCTAAATGCGGCTCCACCTCCCAACTGTGCGCCTTTGGGAATGTGTTTTTCACCAAATATCAATTGATTACTGGTACCATCAGACCAATGTGAAAGTGCATCTTTAGGAACCCAACTCCTTGAATCAGGTCCTGTAATAGTAGCTCGTCGAAAAGGACTGACATTGCCGGAATCATTTGCATGCGTACTCGCAACCCATTGGAAGTTTTCACCATGATATGCTCCGTATGTGGTATAAATAACCGGCGAATAATCGGCAAACGGTCCGTAAGCCACAATGTTATTACCGTTATTGATCCCTGCCTGAGTTATTGTGTCCGCTG
>JBOFQC010000728.1:0-11086 GCA_051660725.1 Thermoguttaceae bacterium | reverse complement strand
ATTTCTGACCGGTTCGACGAGGTCAAATTCCATGTCGTCCGGCAGTCCGCCGACGTTATGGTGGAACTTGATTACCGAAGCGGGCGAATCGGCACTGCCGCCACTTTCGAGAATGTCGGGATAAATCGTACCTTGAGCCAAGAATTTCGCACCTTTAACCGACTTTGCGGCATCAGCGAACACGTCAATAAAAGTGTGACCGATCCGTTTTCTTTTTTCCTGCGGATCAAGAACGCCTTTCAATTCACCCAAAAAGCGGCTCTCGGCGTCGACGACGTTAAGCTGTACTTTGAAATGGTCGGCAAACGCAGCAGATACAGCGTCGATTTCGCCTTTACGCATAAGTCCGCTGTTCACGAAAATGCAGGTCAACTGGTCGCCAATCGCTTTTGAAAGCAGTGCCGCGACAACTGCCGAATCGACGCCGCCGGACAAACCGCAAATTACGCGTTCATTTCCGACCTGCTTACGTACTGCTTCGATTTCCTGTTCAGCAAAGTGGCTCATATCCCAACTTCCGCTGCATCCGCATTTTGGGCCGAGGAAGCTACGAAGTTTTTCCAGACCGGCAGGAAGACGTACTTCATTGCCATTTATCGTTTCGCAGGGGAGTTCCGAGCCGTATACGACACCGAGAACTGGTAGACCAAGATTGAAAATACCGGGATCGCAATGACTTTTCATGTTTTGCGGTTCACCTGATTCCGAGTGCGGACGGCCTGAAAGAATCAGCCCTTTCGGCGATTTTTCTTTTATTTTTTCCGGTGAAATTTTAGAGTTTACAACTTCACAATAAACGTTACATGCGCGAATTGAACGGGCAAGTACTTGGGTGTACGGGGACCCAAAATCAAGAATCAAAATCTTTTCTGAAAAACAGGTCGGTTCTCTGACTGGTGCGCTCATTTTTAATTCGTGTGTTGGTTTTGTAGCTTTGTGGGGGGACGACTTCATCCTATCATAATAAGCGAAGTCTGCTTGGTAAACTAAGCAGGCGCATTTTATCACAAACTTATGACTTGACTATCCCGGGTAACGCACCTCGGTAACTCAAGGGGGCCCGTTAGTCCAGTTAGCCGCCGAGTCCTGCTCGGCGTAGTACCCGGAGCAGGGCTCCGGGGCTAACAGACATAATTATGTTGATACTCAGTAAAGCTAAATTACGTAAGATGGTTTGGTAGGGGGTGTTGAAAAAAATACGGATTACATTACTATTCATATCATAAATAATGTTTCGATGTCAGTATAGGACTCGACAACATCATGCCACCCAAGCAATAATTAGCTAAGGCAAAAACCAACAACACAAGAAAATGGACTACTGCAAAATCATCCCATGTTTGGACACTAAAAATGGTCGCCTTGTCAAAGGTGTCAACTTTGTAAATCTTAAAGAGCTTGGTGACCCGGCAGAAAGTGCCGCCGCGTACTGTGAAGCCGGTGCAGACGAACTTGTTTTTCTCGACATCACCGCCACTTTGGAAGAGCGTAAAACACTCATTGAAGCGGTAAAAAGAACCGTTGCTCGAATAAATATCCCGCTCACAGTCGGCGGTGGAATCAGCTCAATGGATAACATCGCGGAAATGTTCGACATTGGTGTCACCAAAGTTTCAATGAACAGTGCTGCGGTACGTGATCCCGAATTGGTTAAAAAAGCGGCTGAAAAATACGGAAGCGACAGAATCACAGTTGCAATTGACACCCGCAAATCAGAAACGCTCCCGTCCGGTTTCGAGGTTGTTGTAAGTGGTGGCACCAAGGGAACCGGTCTTGACGCCGTTGCTTGGGCGAAAGAAGTTTCAAAACTCGGCGCTGGCGCCATTTTGCCGACCAGTATGGACACTGACGGAAAGCAGACCGGTTACGATATTCCAATGACCCGTGCAATTGCCGACGCGGTTACGCTCCCGATTATTGCGTCTGGTGGTGCCGGAACTCTCGAACACTTGTTCGAAGTTATAGATCAAGGGCACGCCAAACATGTGCTTGTTGCGTCAATTGCGCACTTTGGCACATTCACCATCCGCCAGATGCGGGAATTCCTTGCCTCAAAAGGGGTTAAAGTCAGCGATAAGTAAAACGCAAAAAAGTTAGCCACCGGAGCGATTAATGCCGGGCTCCGGTGTATCTTGGTAATATTTGACCAGCTTTGCCAGTCTTGTCTTTCGTTATTGACACCATAAATTATTAATTGCTTGCAAATGGTTGTTTTGCTTGACAGGATTCTTTGTAAGGTGGTAGTATCTTTATTATTAATGGTTTATAATGGTTTAAGTTACTGACGTTTTCAAGATTTGGCCTGTACTTTTCAAGGCGAAATGAAACGACAACGCAAAAGTCGAGGACTTGTGAATTTTGCCTTAACAAATCAGATCAAATTTTTCGCGAAGGTCAAGAATTGTGTATTTTTAAGCCGCTCTGTGTTTTACATTTTAACAATGAGAGTAACAGATGAATTTGTTTCAGTACATTTTGGACAGTAACGAAGAAAAAAACAGCAAGCGAGTCGGTGGCGTCAGTCACCGGATACAAAGCAGAAAATTACGCATGGAGCAGCTCGAGAATCGTGAGCTTCTTGCTGTGACCGCTGCCGAGTTTGCAGAGATTCGGGCCACATATCCCGACATGAACCTGACGGCAAACATGACAGATTACAATGTGATCGAACTCACCTCTGCCGAACTTTCATTGGAAAAACTCCAAGCCGCAATTACGAATGCTGGCACAACAGCAAAACCTGATGTCATCGTCTGCCGAACGACAGACACTCAAAACACGATAACATCATCTGCGGTAACTATAAACATAAACGGGCAAGCTTTTGGAGGAGTGACAATCGTTGGCTTTGGTGATAAACCGCTGACTCTTGACGGTGACCAACAATACCGAGTAATGGGTATCACAGGATGTTCTGTTGGTTTGGCAAACCTTACAATCACCAACGGAAAAGTTGACGGCGATGGCGGCGGTATACTATTTGGGGGCGGTGTTGATGTTGAATTAATCTTGACACATTGCACTGTAACAGGTAATACCGCATCGCAGTCCGGCGGTGGAATCATTAGTTTCAACACTTTAAAAGTAAGTAATAGTACAATTTCTAATAATCAAGTTTATGCAGAACCGGAAGTAGCTGATTCTTCAGGTGGCGGAATTGCAAATTTCGGTGTCGCAACAATAACAAACTGTGATGTCATTGACAACTATGCATACCGACAAAATTTCCGCTTTGGTGGTGGAGGTGGGCTTTACAACGCCAAGACTCTTACTGTCTTAAACAGTACACTTTCCGGCAATTCATCAATTGATAGTGGTGGTGGAATTTATAACAACGATGGCACTTTAGTTGTTGAAAACTGTGAAATCGCCGGGAATTCAACAGACAATCAAGGAGGTGCCATTTACAGCAAATCCGGCGTCGTGCAGATTTCTGACACCATTATTACAGCGAACACTGCCGCACGTAATGGAGGTGGAGTTGCTAATGACGAGAGTGAATGTGAATTTGTCGATTGCAGTATCACTTTGAATTCGGCTATTTCAGGAGGTGGAATTTACAATGAAAGCGGTAAAATCACCCTGACTAAAAACGTGGTAGAAAAAAATATCGCAAGTAATTATGGCGGTGGAGTTTATAATTATAGAGGAAATTTAACAGTTGATGAAAGTTCGATTTCCGATAATTCCGCTTCTAACGGTGGTGGAATATACAACTCTCTTAATACTGCAGTCGTAACTAAAAGTACGATATCAGGGAATGCAGGTAATGGCATATATTCTGATGACTCCATTATAACTTTCATTGACACCGTAATTTCTGCGAATGCTTCTCAGAACAATGGTGGTGGCATATATAGTTATAACAGTAAAGTAACAGTCACGAATTGCCTGGTTTCAGGTAATTCAGCGGCCATTGGTGGCGGAATTGACAATTCCATCTTAAGCAGTTTAGTTATTACAGGCAGCACAATAGCGGGAAATTTTGCCTCAGTCGGAGCTGGTGGGATTCTGAATAACGGATCAACGAAACTATATAATTCCATTGTTGCCAAAAACTCAACTGAAATACATATTACTTCAGGTACAGTATATGCAACTAACAGCCTCATCGGTGACGGAACTGACTCATCGCTTGAAAACGGTGTAAATGGCAATATTGTAGGTAGTTCTGCAAGTCATATTGACCCTGAATTCGTAAAGATTCCAGCGATAATTGACGAAACAACAACTGGTAAAAACTACACATCAAAAAATTGGGATTTGCATTTGCATAACACTTCTCGTGCGATTGACAAAGGTGACAATTCGCGCGTCAAATATCCCGATGAGACAGACATCGTATTTGACATTGGCGGCAAACCACGTATTTTTAATCAAATAGTTGACATCGGTGCTTACGAGTTTCAAACTCAGGATACAACAACACCGGGCGATTCGCTTGACGCCTCTGAGAAAATGGACTTCGATGAAAACGGTTTTTATACCATCACCGACCAAATCGGTAACGGACTTTATGGCAAAAAAGACGTGGACATGTTCAACTTCACGGTTACCCAAGCCGACGTTGACGCCAAGTTGGTGTACACTTTCAACACATCGAAACCGACAAGTGAAACCGCAGTCTCCGTTGACACCTATCTGAAACTGTTCGATTCAACTGGCAAAATCATCGCATTCAACGACGATATTTCAACCGCGAATCGGTACTCAGAAATAGTTTGGTCACCAACAGTATCTGACGTTGGCAAGACATTTTACGTCGGTATAAGTTCTTATCAGAACAGAAATTACAATCCAGAAAAAGACAACAGCGGCCTCGGCGGCACCACCGGCGATTATAAACTTGACATCACCAAAAAGGTGCTGGCAACCGAACCGGGTGACCAGATTTCCAAAGCCGAAAAAGTTACGTTGACCGGAACGACACCGTACACAATCACGGATAAAATCGGTAATGGCCTCTACGGCAAAAAAGACGTGGACATGTTCGAGCTTACCGTAACTGCGGCTGACATCGCTTCGCATAACACCTACACGTTCTTGACTGATACGGTAGAAGATGGCGTCAATGTTGACACCTACTTGAAGTTGTTCGACTCGACCGGAAAACTGATTACATACAACGATGACATCTCGGCGAACAACCGGTACTCGAAAATCGAATGGACTCCAACGGTATCAGGAACGTATTACGTCGGTATAAGTTCATACGGCAACCGGAATTATAATCCAAATGCCGAAAACAGTGGGCCCGGCGGTGCCACCGGCGATTATAAGCTGACGGTAAGTCGAAGCAACGTCGGTGCCGAGCCGGGCGACACGCTTAACACCGCTTGGGAGATCGATTTCGGCACAAATGACAGCTTCACAATTCACGACCGAATCGGCAATGGCGTCAACGGTAACCGTGATGTGGACATGTTCCGTTTCGAGGTATCAGCGGCAGATGTTGGTCGGCTGTTTACGTTCACAACTTCCCGTCCCGGTACCGAAGTGGCGTTATTCGATACCTACCTTCGGCTTTTCGATTCAAATGGAACCGAACTAGTTTTCAACGACGATTTCGGCAGCACGAGATATTCACAAATCGAGTGGGAAGCCGAAACTGCGGGTGTGTATTACATCGGCGTAAGCTCTTACGGCAACAGAAGATGCAACCCGCAAGTTGCGGCCAGCGGTCCGGGTGGTGCCACCGGTGAATACGACCTTGCTGTCCTTCGTGGCGAAGTGTTGGACAGCTTATTTGCGTAAATGTGGGCGGTAATCGTTCAGGGCACTGTGAGAATTTCCAGTGCCCATTACCGATAACTTAAATACGAATGAAAAAATCCAAAAAATCAACCTCAACCAATGCGACGAAAAACAATCGTCCTGTCGTCGCGATTTGTTACGACTTTGACGGCACCCTCTGTCCCGGCAATATGCAGGAATACGGTTTCATTCAGAAGACCGGCAAGAATATCTCCGAGTTCTGGAAAGAAGCAAGAGAACTGTCGAAACAACAAGATGTCGACCAAATTCTGGCTTATATGAACATAATGATCAGAAAAGCCGACCAGTCTGAGATGAAAACGACGCGAGAAGCATTCAGAAATTGGGGGAAAGACGTCACTTTCTTTCCTGGTGTTACTGAATGGTTCGACCGGATAAATAAATTCGGAGATTCACTCAACCTGGAAGTCGAGCATTTCATTGTGTCATCAGGACTTACGGAGATGATTGAAGGAACTTCAATTGCCACGAACTTCAAGAAAATTTACGCGTGTTCCTTTCGTTACGACCAAAATGGTGTCGCCACTTGGCCAGCGCAAGCTGTCAACTTTACAACCAAAACACAATTCTTGTTCCGCATAAACAAGGATGTTCTCGACGGTGACGCCAACAAGATCAACGAATATGTACCTAATGAACAACGCCGTGTTCCGTTTTCGAGAATGATTTACATCGGAGACGGTCAAACCGATATTCCGTGTATGAAACTCGTAAAAGATCAAGGCGGCTTTTCAATCGCGGTTTACCCATCACACCCGAAAAATCTGAAAGACGCTGCGGCGAAACTACTCAGTGACGGTCGCGTAAACTTTTGTTCCGTTGCTGATTATACTGAAAAAAGTTCGCTTGATGACATTATGAAAGCCGTGATAAAACGTATATCAGCTGAGGTCGAAATAAAAAATTTACAAAAAAAGTACAATTCACGTTGAAAAATCGCTTCTATACAGCATTGCTGTTTAACAAAAAAATTATAACTATGAAACACTTAATATCATTACTTACCGTTTGTTTGCTTATTGCCGTTTGCTTGCTGTTTACGAAATCCGCAACGGCACAATCCGTTGAGGAAGGGAGCTGGTCGCTGGTTATCATTCCCGACACTCAGTATTATGCTTCCACACCTGAAAATCATGGTATTCTCGATATCATGACCGCTTGGATCGCAAAAAACAAAGAAAACCATAACATCCTTGCCGCTCTTCATGTTGGTGACATTGTGGATAGCAATAATTCACAAGAGGCGTCAAATGGAAAACTGCCCGGCGTTAAACAATGGGAAGCCGTATCGTCTTCTTTTCGGAGATTGGACGCAAAGGTTCCCTATGTTATGGCTGTTGGCAATCACGATTATGGCAGCGATAATATGAATGATCGTATGACACACTTCAACAAATTTTTTCCTGAGGACAGGAATTCGTCGTCTTCGAAACATCTTGTTGAAATGGGAGATAATGCGTTTGGTGAAAAAACGTTGGAAAACTCTGCGTATGCAATTCCGCTGCCCAATGGAAAGACATTACTTGTTGTGTCGCTTGAGTTTGCGCCGTCTGATCGTGCTGTTAATTGGGCGAAATCTGTTTTCGATCAGGAGAAATACAAAGACGCACTTGGGATCGTTGTCACGCACACTTATATCCATTCTGATGGGAAACGTATTCGTAACGAGGGGTACAAGTTCAATGACACCAATTACGGCGAAGCGATTTGGGAAAAGCTGATATATCCGACTGACAATATTCGGTTGGTGGTTTGCGGGCATATTGGTGCCAAGGATTTTCAAGGTTCGACAGCTTATTCATCTGACACCAATGCAGCAGGAAAGAAAGTGAGCCAAATTCTGTTTGACACTCAATTTCTCGGCGATAAAAACGGAGGAGACGGCTGGTTACGGCTCTTGGAATTCACAGCAGATGGTAATTGTGTGAAAGCGAAAACATTTTCTCCACTCTTTGATATTTCGCCGAGTACTCGCCATGCCGCTTGGGAAAAGTCCGATATTAATGAGTATGAATTTACGTTGGACGACACGCCGTCAGATAAATAAAGTTCGAATGATCGTTATCAGTAAAAATTTTCCTTTCCTTTTGATGTCTTATTGATGAAAGCGTTTCAGACGATTTTACTGCTGGTTATTTCCAATACGTTCATGACATTCGCATGGTACGGACACTTGAAACTGAAAGACGTTAGTTGGATAGGAAAATTGTCTCTGCCCGCAATCGTGTTACTCAGTTGGGGAATCGCACTTCTGGAATACAGTTTTATGATTCCCGCTAACCGTATCGGTTATTCTGAAAACGGCGGACCGTTTAACATGTGGCAACTAAAGGTTACGCAGGAAGCGATTACACTTGTCGTTTTTATTATTTTTACGACATTGCTATTTAAGAACCAACCGTTTCGCTTAAATCACTGTATTGGATTCGCTTTTCTTGTTCTTGCCGTTTTCTTTATTTTCAAAAAATAATTGTGCCAATTATACGATACGAAAAACCTCAAGTCGCGATTTGGTTTACAGTGATGACACCGCGACAAAACTGTTTCAGCTGATGTTGGCAAAAATTTCTGCACGTAAACCGCTGAGGAATATGCCATTCAGGCATAAATCGCTCAGTGGATTATGGATGCGTGAAACTTTACCGCACAGTGATTTCTTTAACATGCGGATATCCAAGCTGTACGTGGATAAAGTATAGAAGTTCGTCTTCGTGATCTTGCAGCCATGCCGGATCATTTCCGTCGAACAAAACAATTTCCCATGTATGGTAGTTCGTGCCATTTTGTCTCTGGCTGTATTTCAGATCGCACATCGCCCTGCAATGATAAAATTCGTTCACAATCCGTGCAATTGCGTTTTCTGGTGCGTCGCTTTGTGCTTTATCAAAAAGACAAGGTGATTCCTTTGGCTTGCCCATTGGAGTTGTTTGAATTCTGTAGTCCACCTCGTTTACCCCTTTTACGGTATTGCAATACTTACACAGCGTTTGTAAGTTCGAGATCGTGTTGAGGCCCCCCATTGATACCGGCTGAATATGATCAACATTTAGTACGATCCCTTTACGTTTTGTCTTGCCACAGCACAAACATGTGTAATTGTCTTTCTTAAAAACCTGCTGCCTCATATCTTCGGTCAATGCTTCTGACTTGCTTTCATTCGGATGTAATTCCGGCTCCACTATGACGCCTCGCTTCTTGTTCAACGCACGTTTTTGTGACTTGTAATAAGCGTCCTGAAATCGGTCATATCCCTTGTACAGAAAACTCCAAAGCAGTCCTTGGTCCTTGTATTTATTAATCAAACACACATCCGCATCTTCAGGAGGCATTTTCAACATGCCCTCGGCAATCCTGTCAAGGTCGTATAAGTCGCGTTCGTGGAAATCCATAAACGAAGGTTTGTTACCGTTTTGCGCAATATGCCGTACAATTCGCGTGATATTGGAAACAAGTAATTCGTCAAAATTGTCTTTTTCATAATCGAAAAATTTATTTGCAAGCTCAAACGCTTTTTCTTCGACGACACCATCCGAAAGATTTTCCGCTGCGAATATGCTTAAATCTTCGTTTATCAATGCTTCCATGAGTGCCAAATACTTGTCGCTGTTAAATTCATACGCAATTACATTTTCCGCAAATGTGATAAGCTCTTCGCCGGCATCGTCAGACACCGCAACTGTATATTCGCAACCTAAAAAACCGACCGGAATGAACGTAAGAAAATTCGCATTCTCGAACCCTTTATATTCGATATCTTCTGCCGCTAATTTTACAAGTTGTGTTGAAATCAACGTCATTGGATTCCTGCTCGATTTTACGGGAGCGTCTTCAGACATTTCGCCTTCAACATTTGCCCACGGTAACAGTCTTTTCCACGAGTCAAAGAAAAACACGATGTTTGCGTAATCCTTGTCGGCACCACCACCTGCTTTTTCACCACGTAAAGCCCGACCAATCATTTGCGTAAAAAGAATATTACTCGTGGTTTGTCGGGTTATCATAACTGTTTTTACGTCCGGCACATCGACACCTTCGGTAAGCATTTTTACGTTCACCAACACGTCGAGTTTGCCAGTACGGAAATCCACCATTGCATTACGGTTGCTTTCGTCGTCTCTGCGTCCGGCACCGTGTAAATGCGAACTGTTTTGCATGTTCACAGTCGAATAAACCGCTTCTGCTTTGACACCGTGCTTTTTGAGTTTTTCTATAATGTACTCACATTGATACCAACGGTCTGCGAAAATAATTGTTTTGCCGTATTCGTTTTTATTCGCAAGGTAATCGCTTACGATAAAATTGTTTCGACTCTGATTTTTAGCGAGTTCGTCAACTATATTTTCCGGCAAATCCTTATGTTTGTTGACCAGTCTTTCGTATAAAGAGTCATCCACTTCATACTCTATACCGGTCTCTTTTTCAATGTACTTCGGAACTGACAGAACTTTGTTCGCTTGGAGTAAATTCTGGTCGGCTCTGTAACATATCCACTGGTCGTAAATATTTTTAAGCCAACCGCTTACACGCTTATCCATGTGCATTGGTGTCGCGGTCAGACCCAAAACGTACAGGTTCGGATGCGACTCACGCATCGACAGCAAAAGCGTCCGGCAACCGTAAGCAGGTGTGTGGTGCGCTTCATCGATTACCACGAAAAGTTCGGAGTCAATGCAATTGTCAACAAACTTGCGAAACGGCGTTTTTACTGCGTTTCCTTGACTGTCAAGCTGTTCAGCTGAGTAAGCCGATATCGCGGTTTGAGTTGTACAAATAAGCACATCATCAGTTGTGAGTATGCTACCTGAATTTGCGTGGTTGCTGCTGCTTGAAACAATGCGCAAGTTAATTTTATCGCGTGAAGTTGCGTTGTGTATTTCCGCCCTGAACGTGTCACCTGCCTGATCGATCAAGTATGAAGACTGAGCGAGCCAAAGAACTTTTATTCCTCTATTTATAATGTTTCTGCAAATCCAATTTATGCTCGTGAAGGTTTTGCCGCCGCCGGTTGGTAACACCAACAAAGAACCGCGGTAACCTTTTAACGGTGTTGGTAACGCTTTCGAAAGAGCTGTAAACGCTTCTTGTTGATGCGGAAATGGCTGCTTTTCGTAATTGCCTCGCTCTTGAATCAATTTCTGAACGTCGAGCGTGTAATAACTTGGTTTACGTGATGTTCGAGTCGCAGGCTGTGAAGTACTGACGGGTTGCGGTTCTGGCTGTGTTTCAGGCTGCGTTTCATGAACTGGCTGTGTTTCAGTTGGTGTCACGGGCTGCAAATCAGATTGCGTCTGTTCGGATAACTCCGTTTGCG